>JAJQFG010000104.1:60692-125857 GCA_021201315.1 Erysipelotrichaceae bacterium | reverse complement strand
CCCCATAAATTTTGAGTGCCTATCGATTTCCCAAGTTATTTGAGAACATCATAAATATGAACAATATAAAGATTTTGATAAAGCCATGTATTATTATGAAATAGCTGCTAAAAGAGGACACGGAACTTCAATGACAGTTTTAGCGATGTGTTATGAAATTAGAAAAAAATTTAAAGAAGCTTTTGCCTTATATTATGATTCTGTAGTGATTAAAGATTTTAAGGAAGGTTATTATTATTTAGCACGTTGTTATTTCTATGGTATTGGCTGTGATAAAGATAAAGAAAAAGCTAGATATTGGGCTTTAAAAGCTCATGAATATGGTGATGAAGATGTAGATAATCTTTTAAAACTGATGAAATAGCGTTTCAAATAAAGATTCGCTATTTTTATTTTAGATATTTTATGATATAATCTCTCATAATGAATTGAGGTGTGTTATTATGAAGTCTAAAATTTTAGTTGTTGATGATGAAGAACATATTAGAGAATTAATACGTTTTTATCTAGATAAAGAAGGTTTTTCAGTGGTTGAAGCTGAAAATGGTGAAGAGGCTTTAGAGGTTGTAGAAAATGAGTATATTGATTTAGCAATTGTAGATATTATGATGCCAGTGATGGATGGCTATCAATTTGTTGAAGAAATGAAAGAATTTAAGGATATACCTGTTATTATGTTAACAGCTAAATCTCAATCCGCTGATAAACTTCGTGGTTTTTCAATAGGTATAGATGATTATGTCACAAAGCCTTTTGATCCTGATGAATTACTTGCAAGAGTTAGAACAATATTAAAAAGATATAGTATTAATAGTCAAAATATTGTACAGATTCATGATGTTGTTTTTGATGGTGATAAGTATGAAATTAGATATAAAGATGAAACGATTCATTTGCCACTAAAACAATTTGAATTAGCATTTGAACTAGCTAAAAATCCTAATCAAATATTTACACGTGAACAATTGATAGAAAAAATTTGGGGTATGGATTATGATGGATTTGATCGTACAGTTGATGTCCATATTAAGCGTATTCGTGAAAATTTAGGACATTTACCTGGCTTTAAGGTTGTTACTGTTAGAGGTTTGGGGTATAAGATAGAGGTTGATTAATGAAATCTATTTATGGTAAATTGATTATAGGTTTTTTAGTGAGTATACTATTGAGTTTTTCGATTGCTGGTTATTTTTCGTTAAGAAGAAATAATAGTGCTTTGACTCAAATGGCTATTGATGAATTAAATAGTTCTACACAATTAATTAGTGATTTCATTGATGATATTGATAATGAAAAGTTAGATCAAGTTTTAAAAGATTATGAAACTTCTTCTGATTTAAGTTTTGCAATTATCAGTAATAATAATACAAAAAGTTACGGCAATGTTGATGATTTTTTGGATGAAAAGTCATTACAATATCTTTATGATAATGTTGGTGAAGTTGTTTCTTCTAATGATTCTTCTATTAGACAATTTGCTAAATCTTATGAGATTAATGGAACTGTTTATATTATTAAAGCTCAAAAAGATATTGAAGAAAGAGAAACAGTTTTTTTGACTTCTGGTATCATAGCTATCTTTTGTATTTTAATTGCTGGTAGTGTTATCTTTTTGGTGATTGCCGATATTATTGTTAAACCAATATCACGTTTAACTAAAGCGACAAACGAATTATCCAAAGGTAATTATCATGTTCGTGTTAATTATACAGGTAATGATGAAATTGCACGTTTGAATCGCAGTTTTAATCAAATGGCACAACAACTAGCTAAACAGGAAGAAACACGTCAACAGTTTATATCTGATGTTTCACATGAATTCCAGACGCCATTAACAGCTATTAGTGGTTTTGCCACTATTTTAAAGAATGAAAAAATAAGTGATGAACAAAGACAAAAATATGCTGATATCATCTTATTTCATAGTCGTCGATTATCAACATTATCAAAAAATATGTTACAATTAACATTACTTGATGGGGAAGATGTTCAATTGGATATAGCTGAATATTCATTAATTGATCAATTGGATCGTGTTATTGATACACAACTTCATTTGGCTGATAGTAAAAATATTGAAATTGAGTTTGAAAAACCTAAAAATGATGTTATGATACAGGCTGATGAAGCCAGATTAGAACAAGTTTGGTTAAATCTTATTAATAATGCGATAAAATATACAAATGATAATGGTATTGTGACTATTAAAGTTAAAAAAACGGTATTAGGTGTAGAAGTTAGTGTTCAAGATACGGGAATTGGTATGAGTAAGGAAGCCATTTCTCACATTTTTGAAAGATTTTATCGTTCTGATAAATCTCGAAAGATTGAAGGTAATGGTTTAGGATTATCAATTGTTAAACGTATTGTTGATTTGCATCAAGGCAGCATTGATGTTGTTTCAAGAGAAGATGGTGGTAGTGAGTTTACTGTCAAATTACCAGAAAATAGAACTTTTTTAATTGGTGGTAGATTAAAGAAAGGATAAATGGAATGTATTTAAAAAGAATAGAACTACATGGTTTTAAGTCTTTTGCAGATAAATCAGTTATAGAATTTCAGCCTGGGATTACTGGAATTGTAGGACCTAATGGTTGTGGAAAATCAAATATTGCAGATGCTGTTCGTTGGGTTTTAGGAGAACAATCAGTGAAGTCTCTTAGAGGATCAAATATGTCTGATGTTATTTTCAATGGTAGTGAAGATCGTAAGGCTCAAAATGTTGCTGAAGTTACTTTAGTATTTGATAATCAAGACCGTACGATGAGTTTGGATTATAATGAAATAGAGATTACGAGAAGACTTTATCGTCAAAATAATGAAGCAGAGTATTTGATTAATCAGCAATCTTGTCGTTTAAAGGATATTGTTGATTTAATTATGGATACAGGATTGGGTAGAGATTCGTTGTCTATTATTTCACAGGGAAATATTTCTACATTTGCAGATAGTAAGCCAGAAGATCGACGTGGTATGTTTGAAGAAGCAGCTGGTGTAGCTAAGTATAAAAAAAGAAAGACAGAATCCATACGTAAATTGGAACGTACACGTGATAATTTGGATCGTGTTGAAGATATTTGTTTGGAATTGGAAAAACAAATTGGACCTTTAAAACGTCAAAAAGAAAAAGCTGAAACTTATTTAGAATTAAAAGATCAATTGCAATCAATTGAGGTTACTGTACTTGTATCAGAAATTAGTCAAATATCAGATTCATTAAAAAAATTGAATCATGATATTGATATATTAAAAAAAGACGAAACACAAATTGATGGACAAATATTATTAAATGAACAGCAAAATGAAACATATAAGAAAAAGATGTTTGATTTAGATAGTGAAATCAATGATTTACAAGGACAACTATTAGGAGCTATGAATCGTGTTAATGAATTAGAAACACAAAAAGTAGAAATAGATGCTAATCGTAAACATCTTTTAGAAACAACTTCTAAAGAAGATATTGAACAAAAAATAAATTCTTTAAAACAATTACTACAAGATGCCATTAACGAATATAATGACCGTGTTAATCGTTATAATGAAACAAAAAATGAAAAACAAACTTTAGAAGCAGCACAGGAAACCAATCGTACAAAAATAACACATTTAAGAGATGAAATTGAACAATTAAATCTTTCGCTTTACAACAATCGTCAAAAACATACACAATTATTAGATGCTATAGAAAATAAATCTGGTTATAGTTATGGTGTTCGTTCTGTTTTACAAGCAAAACGATCATTAAATGGTATTATAGGTATTTTAGGTGATATTATACAATGCGACGAAAAGTATGAAACAGCCCTTTCTGTAGCACTAGGTGGAGCTATACAATTTATTGTATGTCAAAGTGATAAAGATGCAAGAAATGCTATTAGCTTTTTAAAAAATAATAAATCAGGCAGAGCTACTTTTCTGCCTTTAGATACTATGCAACCAAGACAATTACGACAAGAACATTTTATGGTATGTCAAAATACAAAAGGATATTTAGGCATTATGAGTGATTTTGTAAAATATGATAAACATATAGGTAATGTTGTAAAAAATCAATTAGGACATATCATTTTAGCAGATACATTGGAAAATGCTTCTGCTTTATCAAAAGCTACATTTAATCGTTATAAAGTGGTAACACTTGATGGTGATGTTGTGAATATTGGTGGATCTTTGACAGGTGGTAGTAATCGCAATCAAAACTCTCCATATGAAAGTAAACGTGAAATGCAAAGACTTGAAGAAACTATTAAGAAACAAGAAAAACAATTAAATGAGAAAAAAACAATGCTTAATGATTTGGATAATCAGGGTAGAGAAATTGCACATAATTTGCTTCAAAAACAGATGTCATTTGCTAAGTTAGAAGTGGTTGTTACCAATAAACGCAATGAATTAAATGTTACTAAAAGTGAATATGAAAGTTTGACACATCAAAGTATTGAATTATCTGCTTTAGAAAATGGTTCTCAAAATAATGAAATGATTAATGAATTAAATGCAGCTAAGAAAAAACGTGATCGTTTAACTGAATCAATTCAAGCTAAAAGAGAATTACGTATGAGTTTTGTGAATGACAACGATAAAACAGAAAATATATTGAAACAAATGCGTCAACAATTACGTCAAATTCAATCAGAAATATCACAAAAACAAGTATTAAAGGCAAAAAATGAAACAGAATTATCGAATTACTTGAAAAGATTGAATGATGAATATAAGATGACATATGATCATGCTAAAGAAGAATATACACTTACTTTAGATATGGATAAAGCAAGAGAAGAAGTCAAAACATTACAACATGAAATTGAAAGTTTAGGAAATGTTAATATTCAGTCTATTGAAGATTTTCAAAGTATTTCGTCACGTTATGAAACACTGAATACACAACGTTTAGATTTATTACATGCTCAAGATAGTATATTAAAAGCTATTGATGAGATGGATGAAATCATGATAAATCGTTTTAGTGATACTTTTGAAAAAATCAATAAAGAATTTAATATTGTTTTTAGAAGTTTGTTTGGTGGTGGCAAAGCTCAATTAAAATATAGTGATCCAGACAATATTTTAGAAACAGGAATTGATATTGATGTGCAACCGCCTGGTAAAGCAGTGCAAAATATTACTTTGTTTTCTGGTGGGGAAAAAGCATTAATTGCAATATCATGTCTATTTGCTATATTACGTGTAAGACCTTTACCTATGTGTATTTTGGATGAGGTTGAAGCAGCATTGGATGTAGCTAATGTTGAAAGATTTGCAAAATATTTGCGTTCTTTCTCTAGTGAAACACAGTTTATTGTTGTAACGCATCGTGAAGGTACAATGGAAGAATGTGATCTTCTTTATGGTGCTACTATGCAACAAAAAGGTGTTACAAAATTAGTAAGTGTAAAATTGAAAGATGCTATTGATTTAGCTAATCCTGTTTAGGAGGTATATGAATATGGGATTTTTTAGTAAAATAAAAGAAGCTTTGGTAGGAAATTCAGCTAAGCAAAATGAAAAATATGTTGCAGGGTTGGATAAATCAAGTTCTTCATTGTCTTCTAAAATTAATGAATTAGCAGCTCGTTATCGTGAAATTGATGATGCTTATTTTGAAGAATTAGAAAATATACTTATTATGAGCGATGTAGGCGTTTCAATGGTTATGACAATTGTTGATGAAATAAAAAAAGAGGTTAGACTTCAAAATATTAAGGATCCTGCTAAAATCAATGAAATCATCGTTGATAAAATGTTTGTTATATATGCTAATGATGGCTATATGACTACCAAAATCAATTATGATGATAATGATTTGACTGTTATTTTAATGGTTGGTGTTAATGGGGCAGGTAAAACTACGACTATTGCTAAATTAGCACATAAGATGATTGATGAAGGTAAAACAGTTATGTTAGCAGCTGGCGATACTTTTAGAGCTGGGGCAATTGATCAATTAGCTGTTTGGGCAGATCGCTTAAATATTGAGTGTATTAAAGGCAAAGAAGGTGGCGATCCTTCAGCGGTTGTTTTTGATGCTTTGAAAAAGGCTAAAGAGAATAATGTTGATGTTTTAATATGTGATACTGCTGGACGTTTACAAAATAAAGTCAATCTAATGAATGAATTAGAAAAGATGAATCGTATTATTAAGCGTGTTGTCCCAAATGGACCTCAAGAAACATTATTGGTAATTGATGCAACAACTGGTCAGAATGGTGTTTCTCAAGCTTCAGAGTTTGCAAAAATCACGGATATTACAGGTATTGTTTTAACGAAGATGGATGGTACAGCTAAAGGTGGTATTGTGTTATCTATTAAAGATAAATTGAATATTCCTGTTAAATTTATAGGTTTAGGTGAACAAATGGATGATCTACAGGAATTTGATTTGGAACAATATATTTATGGTTTATGTAAAAATATGATGGAGTAGACAATGGAAGATAGTTTAGAGAAAAAACAACATGTTAATCTTTTAATGGATTGTTATGAAGAGTTATTAACGGATAAACAACGCCAATATTTATCATTGTATTATCAAGAAGATTTGTCTTTAGGTGAAATTGCAGAGGAGTTAAATGTATCACGTAATGCAGTGTTTGATAATTTAAAACGTGCTGTTCATACATTAGAAACTTATGAAAATAAGCTCCATTTACTAGAAAAACATCAACAAAGATTAGAACTTATTGAACGCATTGAAAATAAGCAAAATCAAAATAATGAAGAACTCAATGATTATTTAGAAATGTTAAGAAGGATATAGGAGGTAGAATTTATGGCTTTTGAATCTCTTTCTGAAAGATTACAGGAAAGTTTAAAAAAAGTAAGAGGGCAATCAACTCTAACTGAAGAAAATATGGACGAGATGCTTCGTGAAATACGTTTAGCATTACTTGAAGCTGATGTCAATTATGATGTTGTTAGAGAATTTATCGCACAGACAAAAGAAAAAGCATTAGGGCAGGATGTTTTAGGTTCTTTGAAACCTGGACAGGTTGTAGTCAAGATTGTTCATGATGAATTAGTAGAATTGTTAGGTACTAAAGAAAGTGAATTGGATTTGTCAAAAACACCTACAGTCATTATGATGGTTGGTCTTCAAGGTTCTGGTAAAACAACTTCTGCTGCAAAAATTGCAAAATATTTGGTTGAAAAGAAAAGTAAAAAACCATTATTGGTAGCAGCTGATATCTATCGTCCTGCTGCCATTGATCAGTTGGTTACGTTAGGAAAGCAATTGAATATACCAGTATTTGAAAAAGGAACAGATGTTTCAGCTCAAGATATTGTTCGTGATGCTTTAGTTTATGGACAAGAAAATCATCATGATGTTATCTTAATAGATACAGCAGGTCGTTTACATATTGATGAGCCTTTAATGCAGGAATTAGCTGATATTAAGGAAATTGCTCATCCTAGCGATATATTATTGGTTGTTGATGCCTTAACTGGTCAAGATATCGTTAATGTTGCTTCTTCATTTAATGAACAATTAGGTATTACGGGGGCAGTGCTTACAAAACTAGATGGTGATTCTCGTGGTGGTGGCGCTATTTCTATTCGTCATGTAACCCATGTTCCTATTAAGTTTATCGGTACTGGTGAAAAGCTTGATGCTATTGATTTGTTCTATCCTGAGCGTATGGCTGATAGAATTCTTGGCATGGGGGATGTTGTTTCATTAGTAGAAAAAGTTCAGGATGTTTATGATGAAAAAGAAGCCGTTAAAACTGCAGAACGTATGCAACAAGGCATTTTTGGCTTTGATGATTTACTTGAACAGATGCATAATATGCAAAAACTTGGTCCAATTTCAGGTATTATGAAAATGATTCCTGGTATGCCAAAAGTTGATATTGATGATGAAGAAACCAATCAACGTTTTAAAGTGATGGAATCTATTATATATTCCATGACACCTGCAGAACGTAAAAATCCTGATTTATTGAATGCTAAAAGAAAAATAAGAATTGCTAATGGTTCTGGTCATACTGTAGCTGAAGTTAATCGTTTGGTTAAACAATTAGAAAATACAAAACAAATGATGAAACAAATGGGTAATATTGATCCAGTTACTGGCATGCCAACGCAACGTAAAAAACAAAATAATACATATAATCCATATCGTAAGAAAGTCAGACATAAAAAGAAGAAAAAAAGATAGGATGTTAAGTAAAAATACTTGACAGATACTTTATTTGTGTTATGATATACAAGCAATCAATAAATGGAGGTAAATTATGGCAGTTAAAATTAGATTAAAGAGAATGGGTGCAAAAAAAGCACCATTTTATAGAATTGTTGTAGCAGATTCAAAATCAAAAAGAGATGGACGTTTTATTGAACAAGTAGGTACTTATGATCCTACTAAAAATCCTGCTGTTATAACAGTTAAAGAAGAAGCAATTTTATCATGGCTAGAAAAAGGTGCTCAACCTTCAGATACAGTTAGAAGTATCTTAAGAAAAGAAGGAATCATGAAAAAATTTGCTGATCAAAAAAATGCAAAGAAATAGTGGTGAGTATTCATGGATTATGTAAAGACGTTACATGATATCGCTGTTGAGCTTGTCAAGGATAAAGAACATCTTGAAGTAAGACAAATGCCTTCTTTAGAAGAGGATACAGTTGTTTTATATGTATATGCTTCACATGATGATATAGCAAAGCTCATTGGTAGAAAAGGTATGATGGCTAATTCAATTCGTCAACTTATGTCTGTTTCAGGACGTTTGAATAACAAGCGATTAGACATCAAATTTGAATCGTATGGAGAATAGATGTAACCATCTATTTTTTCATTATAAGGAGAATTTATGGAAAAAGTAAAGATTGGTAAAATTGTTAATACTCATGGCATAAAAGGTGAATTAAAAGTAAAATCAATGACAGATTTTCCTGAAGAAAGATTTCAAAAAGGAAACATTGTAACTATACGTTATCAAAACCATGATATCAATATGGAAGTATTGAAACATCGTTATCATAAAGGTCATATATTAGTTGCTTTTAAAGATTATGAAGATATTAATTTAGTAGAAAAATATAAGGGTTGTGATTTATATTGTGATAAGGATTTGTCTTTGCTTGATGAGGGCGAATATTATGTTGATGATTTAATAGGTTGTCAAGTTTATAATTATGATGAATATATTGGTGATGTGTCTGAGGTTCAATTATTTGAGCATCATGATATTTTAGTTGTACAAGGACAACATAAAATTATGATTCCTTATGTTGAAGCCTTTGTAAAAAATGAAGATATTGACAATAAACGAATTGATGTCGAATTGATTGAAGGTTTTATTGATGAAGATTGATATATTATCTTTATTTCCTGAAATGTTTGATGGTTTTTTAAATACATCAATTATTAAACGTGCTATTGATAGTCAAATTGTTGAAGTAAATATTCATGATTTTAGAAAATTTGCGGATAATAAGCATAAAAAAGTTGATGATTATCCTTATGGTGGTGGTCAAGGTATGGTGCTTATGTGTCAACCAATTGTTGATTGTTTAAAAACAATTACTACGTCTAAATCTTTTGTAATTCTTATGTCTCCACAAGGACAAACATTAAAACAATCAATAAGTGTGCAACTATCTAAGTATGAACATATTGTTATTATATGTGGTCATTATGAAGGATTTGATGAACGTATTAGAGATTATGTTGACATGGAGATTTCAATTGGCGATTATATTTTGACTGGTGGCGAATTAGCAAGTATGGTTGTTTGTGATTCGATTATTCGTTTATTAGATGGTACTATTCGAGAAATCAGTCATGAAGATGATAGCTTTAGTGAAGGTTTATTGGAATATCCTCAATATACAAGGCCTTATGAATATGATGGCAATTGTGTTCCAGATATTTTATTGAGTGGTCACCATGAAAACATTCGAAAATGGAGACTTAAACAATCATTGCTTAAAACTTATCATAAAAGACCAGATCTCTTGCAAAATAAGGAACTTACCAAAGAAGAATTAAAAATTTTACAGGAAATTAAAGAAAATGATTGATTTTTTCATAGTTAAATGATATTATGAACAAGTCTTTTGACGCAGAAGCTCCGCTGGTTATAATAACGTATGAACTTCAAAGACTAAAATTTGATAAAGGAGGAAGTCATATTATGAATATGCAATTAGTAGATCAAATTACTAAGAAACAATTAAGAAATGATATTCCAGATTTCAAACCTGGGGATACATTAAAAGTTTATGTTCGTATTCAAGAAGGTAACAAGACACGTTTACAATTATTTGAAGGTGTTTGTATTTCTCGAAAAGGTGGAGGTATTTCTGAATCATTTACTGTTAGAAAGATTTCTTACCAGGTTGGTGTAGAAAGAACTTTCCCACTTCATTCACCAATTATTGACAGAATTGAAGTTGCTAAGGTTGGTAAAGTACGTAGAGCTAAATTACATTACTTACGTGGATTATCTGGAAAAGCTGCTAGAATTAAAGAAATTCGTAAATAAAGTATGGGGAAACTCATACTTTTTTGCTTATTAGGAGGTTATCATGAAATTAAAACAAGTATTATTTTCTATTGTTGAATTTGTTATAGTAGTTGCTATTACTATTTGTGTCTTTAGATTTGTAGCTATTCCTATTAGAATTGATGGTTCTTCTATGGAAAATACTTTACATGATAGTGATATTGCTCTTATTAATGCTATTGGTGTCAATGAAGATCATATAGATAGATTTGATGTTGTTGTAGCATATAGTGATCAATTGGATGAAAAGATTATTAAAAGAGTTATTGGCTTACCTGGTGAAACCATTGCTTTTGTGAATGATGTTTTATATGTTGATGGAGAAATTGTTGTACAGGATTTTTTAGATGAAGATTTTGTAGAAGCATCAAAAGCAACTTATAATGTTGATAATTTTACTGAGGATTTTGAAGTCACTTTAGGTGAAGATGAGTACTTCTTAATGGGTGATAATCGTTTGCGCTCTACTGATTCAAGAGTTTTAGGTGCTTTTAGTATAGATGATATTATTGGTTTTAAAGGATTGGTTATTTATCCGTTTGATAGTATTCAATGGTTAGATTAGGAGGATTATTATGGCACAGATTCAATGGTACCCTGGACATATGGCGAAAGCTAAAAGGGAGATTAGTGATAAATTAAAAGTCATCGATATTGTCATAGAGTTAGTTGATGCTAGAGCTCCGTATTCTTCTAAAAATCCAATGCTTAATGATATCATTAAACAAAAGCCTAGACTCATTGTTTTAACTAAAAAAGATATGGCAGATGCTGATGTAACAAATCAATGGATTAATTATTATAAAGAACATCATTATTTTGCGATGAGTGTTAATTTGAAAAATTTTAAAGAGTATCAAAAAATTATTGATCAATGTCAAATCATTTTAAAAGATAAAAAAGCTAAAGAACAAGCTCGTGGCATCAAACCACGTCCAATTCGTGCTATGGTTTTAGGTATTCCTAATGTTGGCAAGTCAACTTTTATTAATAAATTAGCATCCCGAAAAGCAACTATTACAGGTAATAAACCAGGAGTCACGAAATCACAACAAATTATTAGAGTTGCTAAAGATTTTGAGTTATTTGATACACCAGGTGTTTTATGGCCTAAATTTGATGATGAAAGAATTGCTAAAAATATTGCACTTATTGGTTCGATTAAACAAGATATCCTACCATTAGATGATTTATTTATATATGCTTTAAAATATCTTAGTCAACATTATCCAAAGTTATTAGAAGCACGTTATCAATTAACCATTGATTTTAGTGATGAAGATTGGCTTATTCATGCTTTTGATCATATTGCAAAGCTTAGAAAAATAAAACCTATTAAAGGTGAAACTGACTATGATAGAGTTATGCAATTGTTTTTTAGTGAAATTAATAGTGGTATAATAGGTCCAATATCATGGGAGGATACAACATGTGTGAAAGATTAGAATATGAACAAGCTGCATATCAAAAAGGTAAGAAATATATTATTGGTTTAGATGAAGCAGGTAGAGGACCTATGGCTGGTCCTTTGGTAGTTGCTGGCGTTATTTTTCCTAAAGGTTATGTTAATAATGAAATCAATGATTCAAAAAAGTTATCTGAAAAAAAGCGCGAAAAATTATTTGAAATTATTAAACAAGATGCCTTGTCTTATCAAATAGAAATTATAAGTATAGAAGATGTTGATAATTTAAATGTTTATCAAGCATCACGTTTAGGCATGATTCAAGCTATTGAACATATATCTATTAAACCAGATTATGCATTAAGTGATGCGATGCCATTGGGCAATATTATCGAACATGAAGCAATTATCAAAGGTGACAGTAAGTCTATTTCGATAGGTGCAGCAAGTATACTTGCTAAAGTAACAAGAGATCATATAATGCAAGAATATGATAAACAATATCCTCAATATGGCTTTGCCAAACATAAAGGTTATCCAACCAAACAACATAAAGAAGCTTTACAAAAATATGGCGTCACACCCATTCATCGTCGTTCTTTTCAACCGGTAAAAGATGCTTTAAATATTCAATTAACTATTGATAGTGATGAATTCAAATTATAATATCGCTTGACATTTAATTCCTATATGTTTACTATGAATATATAGTGAAAATGAGGTGTGATTATGGGGTTTCATACAAATAATAAAATAATTAAAGAACATTTATTAACTGGTGGATTTGGTTTAGAAAAAGAAAGCTTAAGAGTAAACTTAGAGGGATATTTGTCACATGTTGAACATCCTTTTTTGGGTAATCCTTATATTGATAGGGATTTTTGTGAGAATCAAGTAGAAATGATTACAGATGCCTGTGATAGTTGTGATAAGGCTTATCGTGAAATGGAAATTATTCATAAACAAACTGTTAAGTCTTTGTATACTTTGGAAACTGGTAGAGAGATATTGTGGCCATTTTCTAATCCACCGTTTGTTAAAGGTGAAAGTGATATTCCTGTTGCCACGTTTGAAGGTGAACAAAAAGCTAAGGAAGTTTATCGTCAATATTTAGCAACGAAGTATGGTAAAAAGAAAATGCTTTTTTCTGGTATTCATGTTAACTATTCATTTGATAATGTATTATTAGAACAGGAATATCAGTATCATTCTAATTTATCTTTTCAAGAGTTTAAAAATCAACTCTATTTGGAATTGGCTCAAAAGATTGTTTATTATATATGGATGATTGTTTATCTTACGGCAGCTAGTCCTATTCTTGATGACTCATATGAAAAAGATATGACAGCTTCGATTTATCATGATTTAGGCTCAGCACGTTGTAGTGAAATAGGCTATTGGAATGATTTTGTACCAATTCTTCAATATGATAGTGTTGAAGCTTATGTTGATAGCATTCAAAAATACGTCGATGATGGTATGTTACAAGCAGCAAGTGAACTTTATTATCCTGTTCGTTTAAAACCTAAAGGAATCAATAATAATGAAAACTTACGTCAAAATGGTATCAATCATATTGAACTTCGTGTCTTTGATTTAAATCCGTTTAGTCCTATTGGTATCATTAAAGAAGACTTACGTTTTGTTAATTTATTTATTATTTATTTAATGTCTTTAGAAAAAATAAATTTAACTGAAAATATGCAAAAACAAGCCATATCTAATGAAAAAGCAGCTGCACGTTATGATGATTCAAAAATCTTTATAGATGATACAAATATTAAAGATAAAACATTATCAATACTTAATGATATGGAAAACTATTTTGATGATGAAACTTCGAAAGCAACTATTCGTTATCAAAAAACAAACTCAATCACCGATATGTAGAACGTATTATGGCACAATATAAAGACAATTATGTTGGTGAAGGCTTAAAAGTAGCTATTAAAAATGCAATAAAAATATGCAAGGAGAGAGAAATTTAATGTGTGAATTATTCGCCGCAAGTTTAAATCAACCTTTGTTGCTTAATAATTATTTAAAAGAATTTTATACCCATAGTCCCAATCATCCTCATGGTTGGGGACTTGCTTGTATATCTGGTTCATTAGTTAATATAGAAAAAGAACCTATCATGGCGATAGATAGTGATTATTTAACACAAAGACTTGAAGTACCTATTTCCAGTCCTGTTGTATTAGCTCATATTCGTTATGCAACGATGGGAACTATGGAATATGTGAACACGCATCCATATACCTTAAATGATTATAAAAATAATGCATGGACACTCATTCATAATGGCACAATTTTCAAATATTCTGCGCTAGATTCTTATATTCATATTCAAAAAGGAAGTACAGATAGCGAGAGAATATTGTATTATTTAATAGATCAAATGAATCAATCTTATACAGAAGGAAATGATTTATTTTATTTTTTTGATAAGATAATAACGGATATGTCTAAAGGTAATAAACTAAATGTTATTTTTAGTGATGGTAGCTATGTATATGTGCATACAAATTATGATTCATCTTTATATTATCTAAAAAAAGAAGAAGGCACTTTATTTGCTACTGTACCATTAAGTGATGAAAATTGGCAAAAAGTACCAATGAATTGTTTACTAGTATACGATAAAGGTCAACTTATTTATGAAGGTAATAACCATCATCATACTTATTATGATAATCAACAAGATCTTAATCAAATATATCAAACGTATTCAAATTTATAGGGAGGATTGTATGAATGTTATATTTATTTCACCACATTTTCCAACGCATTTCTATCAATTTTGTGATAGATTAAAAGTTCGTGGTGTCAATGTTTTAGGAATAGGCGATGCTGTATTTATTGATGAGAAGGTTCAAAACAGTTTGACTGAATATCAATATGTATCTTCACTAGAAGATTATGATCAAGTATTACGCATTGTTGCATATTATATCTATCATTATGGAAAAATTGATTATATTGAATCAGAAAATGAATATTGGTTAGAATTAGAAGCTAAGTTTAGAGATGATTTTCATATAACAAGTGGCCCAGGAAGTGAATCATTGAAATATATGAATCATAAATCGCTAATGAAAGAAGCTTATAAGCGTGCTGGTATTCCAACAGCACGTTATAAACTCATTGAAAATATTGATGATGCTTTAGAATTTGCTTGTGATGTTAATTATCCTGTGATTGTTAAACCTGATCATGGTGTTGGTGCTAATTATACTTATAAGTTGCATAATGAAGATGAACTTATTAACTTTTATAATAATAAACCAGATTTATTATTTATTGAGGAAGAGGTTGTTAAAGGTCATGTAGAAACATTTGATGGAATTAGTGATAGTCAAAGAAATGTGCTTTTTGCATCAAGTCAGGTGCTTCCAGTAAGTTTGATGGATGCAGTAAACAATGATAACGATGTTGTCAGCATTGGGCAAGCACCTGCAAAAGATTTGTATGATGCTGGTAGCAGATTATTGAAGGAATTGGATAGTCGTAATAAATTTTTCCATTTTGAATTTTTTAGGTTGGATGAAGATCAAGATGGTTTAGGTAAAAAAGGTGATATTGTTGGCTTAGAAGTAAATATGCGAGCACCTGGAGGGTATATTACGGATAAGATGAATTATTCTTATGAAACAGATGTTTATACTATTTGGGCAGATAGTTTGATTTATGATAAATGTTTCATGCAAAGTGAATTTAAACATTATGTGACACATTTTGGTCGAAAAAATTCTATTGACTATGCTCATAGTAATGAAGATATTAGAAATAAATTTGCTTTAAACATTATTCAAGAAAGTGAAGTTGATCAGGCTTTAGCTGGTGAAATGGGAAATCATGCATTTTTACTTAAGGCTGATAGCCAACAAGAGCTTGATGAACAAGTTGATTATATATTAAAAAGGATGGAAAACAAATGAGAAGAGAACATATAACACAATACAGTCAATGCCTTAATCGAGATATGCATATGCTTATTTATGGTCATAGTGGACTTGGTATATTGGTATTTCCATGTCAGGATTCAATGTGTGATAATTATGAAAATTTTGGCATGGTTGATACATTAAAAGACTTCATAGAATCAGGACAAATTCAATTGTTCTGTGTTGATACAGTGGATCAGGAAAGCTGGTCTGATGTAAATGGTGATAAAGAACATCGTGCTTATATACAAGAACAATACTATTACTATATCGTTGATGAAGTTGTTCCTTTTATCAAAGCACAATATCATGTAGATAAACTTATTACCAATGGATGTAGTTTAGGGGCAACGCATGCTGCGATTACATTTTTAAGAAGACCTGATTTGTTTGAAGGTGTTATAGCTTTATCAGGATGTTATGATGCTATGCATTTTTGGGATGGATGGTGTAATAGTACACTCTATTATAATTCTCCAGTTCATTTTTTAGCTGAATTACCTAATGATCATCCTTATATTGAATTATATAATCAAAGAAAAATTATTCTTTCTATTGGTCAAGGTGCTTGGCAAAGAGAAGGAATTCGCACTTTGAATATTATTAGAGATATTTTTAGAGAAAAAGGTATTGAGGGTTGGCTTGATTTTTGGGGTTATGATGTTGATCATGATTGGCCTTGGTGGAAAAAACAAATGTTATATTTTTTACCTTATGTTTTAAATGATGAGTAGTCTAGTATTAAAAACTAGACTTTTTTTTTATTTTTTTTAAAATAAAAAAAGAAATTTTGAAATTTTTAGCGTATATATAATAGTAAGGAGGTTTATTTTGATCTCTTTTTTTGGAGGTAAATTATGGAACAAACATTATTGTATTTATCATTGAAGTATCATGGAGATTTTTATAAGTGTTTTATTGCTAGTAATAATTATTTTGAAAAACTATCACATAGTCCACCAAGATGCAAAAAATAGTATATTTATTTTTATAAAATTTAGTTTACTGATGTTGATTTTATATTTTATAGTTATTATAATATATTAAAGCACACCTTTAAATATTTAATAAGGTGTAGTTTGATAGGAGAATAAAATGAACGAAAATAAATTAGAAAGAATAAGAAGAATATTTATGAATTATAATGGTGTTATGAAAACATCAGAATTAACTATTGAAAAAATATATTATGATGATATTAGAATTCTTTTAGAAAATGGCATGATAGAGAAAATAAGAAGAGGATATTATCATTGGTGTGATGTTATGGATTATGGAGATATTATGATTATCAAAAAACTTTATCCAAATGCCATTATATGTAATGAGTCTGCTTTAATCTATTATGATTATAGTAATAGAAATCCAAGAGAATGGCATATTGCGATTGATAAAAATATTTCAAGAAATCGATTGAAAAATGATTATTTAAAAATAAAAGCGAAACGATTAGATTCGCATACACTTAGCATTGGTGTTGATGAATGTATAATTAATGATATCAAAATATGCATTTATGATAGAGATCGTACTATTTGTGATATTCTAAAGAACATGAATCATATGGATCGAGAGGTTTTTAATGAAGCTATTCAAAGATATATAGCTGATCCGCAAAAGAATATTGTAAATCTTTTATCATATGCAAAAATATTAAGAATTGAGAACAAGGTTAAAAATATAATAGGAGTGTGGTTATAATGAAAGATTATGTTTCATCGGTATTGTCAAGATTAAAAAATAGATCAGTTCTTTTAGAAGTTAGTTATCAACAATGTTTGCAATTGCTAATGCAAGAAGAATTCTTGAGAAGACTTTCTTTCTCAAAGTATAGTCATGCATTAATATTGAAAGGTGGTCTATTTATATATATTTTAACAAACTTTGAGAGTAGATCCACACTTGATGTGGATTTTCTTTTACAAAATTTTCCAGGATCTTTAAAAAATATACAATCGATGATTCAAGAAATCATCGATTCTCCATCATCAAATGATTTCATACATTTTAAAATAGTGGGATGTCATAAAATCACACCGGAAAAGAAATATCAAGGAACATGTGTACAACTTATTGGTATGATAAGAAATATACGTGTTCCTTTTCATATTGATATAGGTATTGGTGATATGATATGGCCTTGTCCGATTGAAAGAAAAGTGAATACTCAGTTACCAGAATTCGAATCACCTATTATATACACTTACTCTTTGGAGAGTACAATTGCTGAGAAATTCGAGGCGATATTACAAAGATTTGAGCTTTCTAGCAGAATGAAGGATTTTTACGATATTTATTATTTATCGAGATGTTTTGATTTTGATGGCAGAGAATTACAACATGCCATCAATGAAACAATTATACATAGACATACAAAATATAATAAAGATAGTCTGATTCATTTAAAATCATTAGCTTTAAATAAAGATATGGAGTTAAGATGGCAATCGTTTGTTCATACAATCAATGATGAAGAGTTATCTTTTTCAATTGTAATAGAAGGTATTTACTATTTTCTTTTTCCTATATGGTTGTGTATTATAAATGATTCTGTATGTATGAAAAAATGGAATAGTTGTTTGTGTATATGGATGGGTAAAGAAATGTAAAATTTTATTGGAGGAAAATTATGGAACAAACATTATTGTATTTATCATTGAAGTATCATGGAGATTTTAATAAAATTACAAAAGCAATTAAGGAACATGAGGAGATTGATTTGATTTTATTTAAGGATATGTTAAAAGTAATGAATTGTAAGTATACAACACTATTGAGTAAAGATTATCCTGAAAGATTAAAAACTATGAATGCACCGCCATATGTATTATATTATTATGGAAATTTGGATTTGGTAAATAATAAAACGATTGGTATAGTAGGGATGCGTCAAATGAGTCCATATGGTAAACAAGCTACGGAATATTTTGCAAAAAATTTGATTTTCAATCATTATACGATAGTTAGTGGTATGGCAAAAGGTGTTGATACAGTTTCTCATTTGACTGCAATCAGTAATCATGGTTCTACAATTGCAATATTAGGAACGGGTATTGATTATATATATCCTAAAGAAAATCGTTCCTTATATGATGAATTAAAGAAAAATCAATTAGTTATGAGTGAATATCCCCATCTTACAACCCCATCTAAAAAGCAGTTTCCATTTCGTAATCGTATTATTGCAGGTTTATCAGATTCTATTTTGATTACTGAAGCAAGAATTAAAAGTGGTACGATGATTACAGCTGGTTATGCTTTAGAACAAGGAAAAACAATTTATTGTGTACCATCTCGTTATAATGATTATAATGGCTGTAATGAATTAATTAGACAGGGAGCTACGTTAGTATTAAATGTGAGTGATATTATGGAAGATGAAGATTTTCATTGACAAATTAAAAAAAACAAATAATAATAGAAAAAGCTAGGAGGTATATTATGGGAAAGAATTTAGTGATTGTAGAATCACCTTCTAAATCTAAAACAATTGAAAAATATCTTGGTTCAGATTATGAAGCAACTTCTTCTAAAGGACATATTAGAGACTTAGCCACAAGTGGAAAAGGTGGACTTGGAGTTGATATTGAAGATAATTTCAAGCCTCATTATGTTATAAATAAAGATAAGAAAGATGTTGTTAAGGAATTAAAAAAATCGGTTAAAAATGCTGATTATGTTTATTTGGCAACCGACCCTGATAGAGAAGGGGAAGCTATATCTTGGCATTTGGCAGAGGTATTAGGATTAGATCAAAGTTTGGATAATCGTATTGTGTTTAACGAAGTTACAAAAGATGCGGTTGTTCATGCTTTAGAAAATCCTAGACAGATTGATCAAAATTTAGTTAAGTCACAGGAAACAAGACGTGTTTTAGATCGTATTATTGGTTTTAAATTATCAAAATTATTGCAGAAAAAGATTAAGTCAAAATCAGCTGGGCGTGTACAATCAGTTGCTTTGAGATTGATTTGTGAAAAAGAGGCCGAGATTGAGGCATTTGTTCCTGAAGAATATTGGCGTATTAAGGCATTATTTGAAAAAAATGGTATTAATTTTGAGGCTGAACTTTCTAAATATCAAGGAAAGAAAATTGAATTAAAGAATGAAGAAGAAACAAATCATGTTTTTGCATCATTAAATAAAGAATTTATGGTTTCAGATGTGAAAAAAACACAAAAGAAACGTGCTTCAAAACCACCATTCATTACATCAACATTACAACAAGAAGCTTCTTCAAAACTCAATTTCAAAGCTAGAAAAACTATGCAAATAGCTCAGAAACTTTATGAAGGTGTAGATATAGGTAATGAGACTGTAGGTTTAATCACTTATATGCGTACAGATTCTATTCGTTTATCTGATTCGTTCGTAAGCGAAGCAAAGAAATATATTGGCGAAAAATATGGTAAAAATTATGTTGGTAAAGTAAAAACTAGTAAGAAAAAAGAAAATGTGCAAGATGCTCATGAAGCGATTCGACCAACTAGTGTATTACGTACACCTGAAAGTGTTAAACATTATTTAACGAATGATGAATATAAATTATATGCTTTAATTTATGCACGTGCATTAGCTTCGCTAATGGCTAGTGCTTCATTTAACGCTACTACTATTTTATTAGAAAATAATAATTATGAATTTAAATCAAGTGGTTCAGTTATTGTTTTTGATGGTTATTTACGTGTTTATAGTCAATATGAAAAACAAAATGATGAGATTTTACCAGAAGTGGATATTCATGAATTATTATTAAGTCAAGATATTAAAAAGTCTCAACACTTTACAAAACCACCAGCACGATATACTGAAGCTAAGCTTATTAGAGAGTTAGAAGAATTAGGCATCGGTAGACCTAGTACTTATGCTAGTATTATTGATACGATTGTTACAAGACGTTATGTTGAAATGGTTGATCGAACATTTAAGCCTACTGAATCTGGTAAATTAACGAATAGTCAGCTTGTTGCTTATTTTGATAGTATTATTAATGTTGAATATACTGCACAAATGGAAAAAGTATTAGATGAAATAGCAGAAGGTAATGATAATTATGTTCATGCTTTGTCTTCTTTTGAGGAACGTTTTGAACCTTTATTAGAAAATGCATATGAAAAGATGGAACAGGTAGAACCAGAAAAAACTGGTGAAAAATGTCCAGAATGTGGTTCAGATTTAGTGATAAGAAAAGGTAGATATGGTGATTTTGTGGCTTGTTCTTCTTATCCAAAATGTAAGTATATCAAAAAAGAACCTAAGGAAGTAGAATATACAGGAGAAACTTGCCCTAAGTGTGGGTCTCCGATGGTTTATAAAACAGGACGTTATGGACGTTTTCAGGCTTGTTCTTCTTATCCAGAATGTAAATATATTAAAAATGAAAAGAAAGCTAAACAACAGCCTATTGAGACAGATGAAGTGTGCCCAAAATGTGGTAGTCCGATTGTTATAAAAAATGGACGTTGGGGACAGTTTAAGGCTTGCTCTAATTATCCTAAATGTAAGACGATTATTAAAGAAAAGAAGTCCTAATTTAGGATTTTTTTGAAAGGACTGATACAATGAAAAAAGTAAATGTTATTGGTGGAGGTTTGGCAGGTGTTGAAGCAACCTATCAATTGATTAAACGTGGTATACCTGTTACACTTTATGAAATGCGACCTGCTAAAATGACTGGAGCTCATAAAACTGAATATTTTGCTGAACTTGTTTGTTCTAATTCTTTACGTGCTGAAGGCTTGAATAATGCTGTAGGTGTATTAAAAGAAGAAATGCGTATGCATGATAGTTTAATAATAAAGATGGCACAAAAGCATCGTGTGCCAGCAGGTGGTTCACTTGCTGTAGATCGCTATGGTTTTTCTCAAGATATTACAGATTATATAATCAATCATCCTTTAGTAGAAGTGAAACATGAAGAAGTAAAAATCATTCCTGATACGCCTACAATCATTGCTACTGGTCCTTTAACCAGTGATGCTTTATCATCATCAATTAAAACATTATTAAATGAGGAATATTTTTATTTTTACGATGCTGCAGCTCCCATTGTCACTAAGGAAAGTATAGATTTTAGAAAAGCTTATTATAAATCACGCTATGATAAGGGTGATGGTGAATATATTAATTGTCCTATGGATGAATCTCAATTTGATGCTTTTTATGATGCATTAATCCATGGTGAAACAGTTAAAGAAGAAGATGAAAAGTTTTTTGAAGGATGTATGCCTTTTGAGGTTATGGCCCAAAGAGGAAAACAAACCTTATTATTTGGTCCTATGAAACCAGTTGGTTTGGAAAAGGATGGACATAGATTTCATGCGGTTGTACAACTTAGAATGGATAATGCTATTGGTTCTTTATATAATATTGTTGGTTTTCAAACACATTTAAAGTGGGGCGAGCAAAAACGTATTATTCATATGATTCCAGGTTTAGAAAATGCTGAAATAGTTAGATATGGCGTGATGCATCGTAACTCTTATATATGTTCTCCTGTTTGCTTAAAACCTACGTATCAATTTATAAATCGTGAAGATCTTTATTTTGCTGGTCAAATGACAGGAGTAGAGGGTTATGTTGAATCAGCTCAAAGTGGTTTGGTTGCTGGTATTAATATGGCTCGTTATATCAATGGTTTGGATCCGGTGGTTTATCCAAAAAATAGTGTTATGGGATCATTGGCTTATTATATTACACATGCTAGTAAAAATAATTTTCAACCAATGAAAGCCAATTTTGGAATTTTACCTGATTTAGAAATAAGGGTTAAGAAAAAAGAAAGAAAAGCAGCCTATGCTACGCGTGCTATTAATGAAATGAAGGAATTCATAGATGAACAATCAATATAAAAAAGAATATCTAGACTATCTACATTATCAAAAAGACTATTCATCTCTAACGATAAAAGAATATGAAAGAGACATTGATTCGTTTTTTAATTATCTAACACAACAATCGATTGATGATTGCTTATCAGTGACTTACCAAGATATAAGAGGTTATTTAGCAATGCTTCATCAAGATGCATTAGCTTCTAAAACAATCAATCGAAAAATATCATCTTTACGTGGATTTTATAAATTTATGCAAAATGAAGATTATATTAATGATAATCCATTTTTAGAAGTTGATTCCTTAAAAGTTGGCCAAAGAAATCCAGATGTTTTGTATATTGATGAAATGATGGATTTATTAGATAGTATTGATACTTCTACATCTTTAGGTAGAAGAAATCAAGCCATGCTAGAGTTAATGTATGCATCAGGGTTAAGATGTAGTGAAGTAGTTAATTTAACTTTAAAACAAATTGATTTTTCTAGACAAGTATTATTAATACATGGTAAAGGTAAAAAGGATCGTTATGTTCCTTTTCATGATTTTGCAGGTGAATGCTTACAAAATTATATTCAAGATGATCGAAAAGAAATTATGGATAAATATCATGAAGACCATGATTATGTATTTATCAATAAATATGGAAAAAAACTGACAAATCGTGGTGTCGAAAATATCGTTGATAGAGTAGCCAAAAATTATGATCCAACTAAAAAAATTCATCCTCATACTTTTAGACATTCATTTGCGACTCATTTATTAGAAGAGGGTATTGATATTCGTTTGGTTCAAGAATTATTAGGACATGCGTCTCTTTCAACTACACAAATTTATACCCATGTATCTATACAACATCTTAAAGAAGTCTATGATCATTCTCATCCTCGAAATAATTTAAAAAATGATCCTCGAAATAATTTAAAAAATGATTGACGATAAAGCGATAAAATGCTATTATACACTTGTTGTAGACCTCTAGCTACAACCGCGCATAAAAGGTATTAAATGCTTTTGCTGCCTTGGTTGGCGAGTCTTGGAATATTATATAGAAGGAGGTACATCATGTACGCAGTTGTTGAAACAGGTGGAAAACAATTTAAGGTTGAAGTTGGACAAAGTATTTTTGTAGAAAAATTAGATGTAGCTGAAGGTGAGGAAATCACTTTAGATAAAGTTTTATATATTTCTGAAGGTGCTAAGATTGGTAATCCTTATATTAAGGATGCCAGTGTTAACGCTAAAGTTGAAAAACAAGGAAAAGAAAAAAAGGTTACTGTCTACAAATATAATCCAAAAAAGAATTATCATAAAAAACAAGGTCACAGACAACCTTATACAAAATTATTAATTGAAGCTATTAATGGTTAATGTTAAAATAGTAAAAGAAGAATGTAATATCCTTGAAATAGAAGTATCAGGACATGCTGATAGCGATGAATATGGACATGATCTTGTTTGCGCTGGTGTTAGTACAACATGTGTTGGTATTTGTAATGAACTTGTTAAATGTAATTTCCTTGAATATGGAAGTATTGACTTACAAGCAGGGTATTGCCGTATATATGTTAATCAATTTGAGAAATTGCATCAAGTGGTACTAGAGACATTTGAAACAATTTTAGAAACAATTGAAGAATCTTATGGTGAATATTTAAAAATTATAAAGATGGAGGTATAAAACCATGATGTTTAAATTAGATTTACAATTATTTGCATCTAAAAAGGGTGTTAGTTCTACTAAGAACGGTCGTGATTCTCATGCAAAAAGATTAGGTGTGAAATTATCTGATGGCCAAAGCTGTCATGCTGGTTCTATTATTTACAGACAAAGAGGAACTAAGATTCATCCTGGGACAAATGTAGGTAGAGGTGGAGATGACACTTTATTTGCATTAGTTGATGGTGTTGTTAAATATGAGAGATTAGGAAAAAATAGAAAGCAAGTTTCTGTATATCCTCAAGCTTAATGAGAACCTCGGTTGAGGTTCTTTTTTATAAAAGGAAGGTGAATAGATGAAATTCGTTGATAAAGTAAAAATATACGTCGAATCTGGTAAAGGAGGAGACGGTATTGTATCTTTTAGAAAAGAAGCCTATGTACCAAAAGGTGGTCCTTATGGTGGAGATGGTGGTAAGGGTGGTAGTATTATTTTTGAAGCTACACATTCTTTATCAACTTTATTAGATTTTAGATATCATCGTAGTTATAAAGCCAGAGCTGGACAACAGGGAATGAATAAAAAAATGCATGGTGCAGATGCTGATGATTTGGTGTTAAAAGTACCTGTTGGTAGTGTTATTTATGATGAAGATACCAATAAAAAATTAGCAGACTTAACACGTGATGGACAACGTGTTGTGATTGCCAAAGGTGGTCGTGGTGGACGAGGTAATGCACGCTTTGCAACCAGTAGAAATCCAGCACCAACAATTTGTGAACGTGGTGAACCTGGCGAAAAATTCAATTTAATTATTGAATTAAAATTACTAGCTGATGTTGGTCTTGTTGGTTTCCCTTCTGTTGGTAAATCAACATTATTAT
Source organism: Erysipelotrichaceae bacterium (assembly GCA_021201315.1). Classification (GTDB taxonomy): domain Bacteria; phylum Bacillota_I; class Bacilli_A; order Erysipelotrichales; family Coprobacillaceae; genus JAJQDJ01. The sequence goes on along the minus strand of JAJQFG010000104.1, from coordinate 100,612 downwards.
CAGTTGTTTCACGTGCTAAACCAGAGATTGCTGATTATCCTTTTACCACTATTGTGCCTAATTTAGGTGTTGTACAAGCTAAAGATGGTCGATCATTTGTTATGGCAGATTTACCAGGTCTTATTGAAGGTGCATCTCAAGGCAAAGGATTGGGACATCAATTTTTAAGACATATTGAAAGATGTCGTGTTATTGTTCATATCGTTGATATGAGTGGCAATGATGGTAGAGATCCTTATGAAGACTATTTAGCTATTAATAAAGAATTGGGTGAATATCAATATCATTTATTGGATCGTCCACAAATTGTTATTGCTAATAAGATGGATGAAGATAATGCTGAAGAAAACTTAAAACGATTTAAAGAAAAAGTTGGCGATGAAGTTCAAGTATTTCCAGTTATTGCATTAATTGGAGAAGGTGTAGATTTACCATTATATGCAATTGCTGATTTATTAGATCAAACACCAATCTTTGATGATGAAGAAGAAATTGAAAACAGTGTGCTTTATACTTACGAAAGTAAAGACAAAAAAGGTTATGAAATACATAATTTAGGAAATCATTATTGGCGTGTTGATGGTCCTAAGGTTGAAAGAATTGTTCAAATGTCTTCTTTAGGTAGTGATGATGGTGTTAAACGTTTTGCTTTAAAAATGCGTCAAATTGGTTTGGATGATGCTTTACGCAAAGCTGGATGTGAATCAGGAGATACGGTTGTCATTTTAGACTTTGAATTTGAATTCTACGAATAAAAATAATAGACAAATGTTTATAAATGTGTATAATAATAGTGTAAGGTGAAAACCTTTATGCATCCTTTTTTTGATGACGAGTGACGGTTCTGACTCGTCGGAAATATAAAAATTGACCGTGCGTTAGATGATGTGTGGAAGCTCTGACACATCGGTAAAATAAAAGTTGCTTAGGATGCTATAATGAGGAATCTATAATGATTCCTCTTTTTTGCATATAATCAATATTTAGGAGGTAGTTATGTATGATTATGAAATCAGAAGATTGAGTAGAAAATTTTATAGTGACTATTCTCATTCATTATATCCAGAAATTCTAACAAAAATAAATAGAAATTATAATATTGTTATATTTGAATTAGATTGTTTAAGCGAATGTTATGTATGCATTCCTTTTAGAAGTGAAATGCATCACAATAATGGTTATCGATTTAGATATTCTAAAAGAAGTAAAAAACATTTTTCTGGTTTGGATTTCTCTAAGCTTGTTATTATTACAAAAATTATTTATATTGGGGAAAGTACAATGATTGATTCTGATGAATTTAATGAATTTTATGCTTATAAAGATTATATACATAATAATTTAAAAAAATATATTTGTGATTATGTCAATCACTATAAAGGTACTAAAATTATGAACAAACGTGAATTTAATAGAAAATATCAATATTCTACATTAAAATATTTTCATAAAGAATTAGGAATTTAAGATAAGAGAAAAATGTTTTCTCATTTTTTTGTTTTAGATAATAATCTATGTTATAATGTTTAAAAATTGTGAGGAGTCATAGTATGTTTAGTTATATTAAAGGATTAATTGTTGATTTAGGTAAAGATTATATAGTGATTGATAATCATGGAATCGGTTATCAAGTTTTTGTGTCTAATCCTTATCAATTTACTAAAGGTAAAGAATTAGTGGTTTATATTTATACACAAGTTAGAGAAGATGGTATGACCTTATATGGTTTTCAAACAATACAAGAAAAAGATTTATTCTTGAAACTTATATTGGTTAAAGGAATCGGCTGTAAAACAGCTATTGGTATTTTAGCAACTGGTGATGTTGATGCAATTATTGCAGCTATTGAATCAAAGAATATTGCTTATTTAAAACGTATTCCAGGTATTGGCCCAAAAGCAGCCCAACAGATTGTATTAGATTTACAAGGTAAATTTAAGAATGTTCAAGTGAGTCAAACAGTTCTAACAACACCAGAATTTGATGAGGCTATTGAAGTTTTAATAGCTTTAGGTTATAAGAAACAGGAAGTTGATCGTGTGATGAATAAATTATCACATGAACAATTAGATACAAATGGTTATGTGAAGAAAGCTTTAAGCTTATTAGTGAAATTATAGGAGGAAAACATGGATAGAGATATCATGGATTTAAATCAACATTTTGATGATGATGAAAGTCAGTTGCGACCTCAATCATTAGACCAATATGTTGGTCAAGAAAATTTAAAAAATAATTTACGTGTATTTATTGGTGCTGCCAAAATGCGTGATGAAAGCTTAGATCATGTTTTGTTATATGGTCCTCCAGGACTAGGAAAAACAACTATGGCAATGATCATTGCTAATGAAATGGGTACACAACTTAAAACAACAACTGGTCCAAGTATTGAAAAAACAGGAGATTTAGTAGCTATATTAACAGCTTTAAATCCAGGGGATGTATTATTTATTGATGAAATTCATCGACTCAATAAAGTCGTTGAAGAAATATTATATCCAGCTATGGAAGATTATTGTGTTGATGTTGTTATTGGTAAGGATGCCTCAACACGTTCTATTCGCATTGATTTGCCACCATTTACTTTAGTTGGAGCAACAACGCGTGCTGGTGATTTATCAGCACCATTAAGAGATCGTTTTGGCATTGTTTCAAAATTAGAATATTATAATGAAGATGAATTAACACGTATTATTAATCGTACAAGTCAGGTTTATAATATGCCTATGGATGAAGAAGCAGCTAAGGAACTTGCTAAAAGATCTAGAGGAACACCTCGTATTGCGAATAGATTATTTAGACGTGTAAGAGATTTTGCCCAATTTAATGGTGATGATGTGATTAATAAAGAACGTACTAATGAAGCTTTAAATAGATTACAAGTTGATGAACTTGGTTTGGATGAAGTGGATCATAAATATCTATTAGGTATTATTCATCGCTTCCAGGGAGGTCCTGTTGGAGTTGAATCTTTAGCAGCTAGTATTGGTGAAGAACCTACTACCTTAGAAGATGTTTATGAACCTTATTTACTACAAATAGGTCTTATTAAACGAACACCAAGAGGTAGAATTGCTACAGATTTAGCTTATCAGCATTTGCATATTCCTAGACAACAGAGTTTTAAATTTTAAGTGATTTTAAAATCACTTTTTTTATTTGGAGGTATATTATGAAAAAAAGATATCAAATATTAGGTATGATAATACTCATTATATGTTCAATCATATATGATTATCAAAAACCTGAAGCTATAGAAGAAGAAACCATTGAAATGTCATATGTAACATTAGAAGGTGAATTTAATGTAACAGGTAATTATGAATTTGAGGGAGAACTAACGATTGGTGAATTGATTGATAAAGTTGGTGTTAGTGATGAGGCTAATTTAGATGTTTTAGATATGGATAAAAAAGTAGAAGATGAATCTAGAATCTATTTACCTCCGCAAAATAATAATGCTATTTCACTTAATAGTGCAACTCTTGAAGAATTGATGACATTAAGTGGTGTTGGAGAAAAGACTGCACAAAAGATTATAGATTATCGTGAAGTTACACCTTTTGAATGTTTAGAAGATATTATGAATATTAGTGGTATAGGTGAGAAGACTTATTTAAATTTGAGGGAAAGTTTATGTTTATAAGTTATCATATATTTTATTATGCCATAGGTTGTTTATTATTTGTGATGGGATTGTATTTACATCCCATCTTTTTTATCGGTTTGATTATCTATTGTTTATGGCTTATTTATCGTTTGAATATGATTCATTTATGTATGATATTTGTTTTATGTATAGGATTATATATTGTCCATCCAACTATATCTCCTTTACCTTCTACAATAGAAGGTAAAGTTATTAAAACAAGTGAGAAGTATTGTTATGTGGAATGTGATTTTGGTATCGTTAAACTTTATCATGATGAAGACTTTAGTTATGGTGATATCATTCAAGTAGAAGTAGAAAACTATGATTTAAATGAAGCTAGTAATGATAACGCTTTTAATGAAAAAACATATCTTTATTCATTAAAAATATTTTATAAAGCCTCATTAACATCACTAATATCACAAACATCTCATTATAATCTATATACATTCATTGAATCGCGTTTTTCATCTAATCAGGATGTTAATGACTATCAAAGATTATTTTTATTAGGTCAACGCTCTTCAACCATTGACGAAGATTATACATCCTTATCTCAATTATCTCTTGTCCATTTATTTGCCCTTTCGGGCATGCATGTGCATATATTATTTTCTTTATTAACGCAAATCTTTGGTTTTATCTTTCAAAAAAGATTATCAAAAATCTTATCTTATTTATTACTTGCACTATATATATTTTCTATACCTATGAATATATCATTATATCGTGCTTTTTTTGTTATGTTTTTATATGATTTATTAAAAGAATGGTTTAATCAATTGGATATATTATGTTTTCTTATTATTTTATCTTTATATTATAATCCTTATATCATCTTTAATATTACATTTATCTTCTCTTATTTTATTTACTTCATTGTTTTATTAACACAAAATCATAAACATTCTTCTCTACTTATTTATCTTTCTAGTATTCCTATTGTATTGTATATGAACTTTCAAATTCCCCTTATAACAGTTATTGTTAGTTCCTTTTTAACTCCATTTATAGAAATATTCTATATATTATGTTTTGCTTCTTTATTTTTATCTATTTGTGATTGGATGCTACAATATTGTGTCATCATGTTTCAAAATATATTAACATTTTTAAGTGACATGAACCAATTTCTTATATTAGCTAAACCTAATCTATCTTTTATTGTTATATTTTATGTCATATTCTTTTATATAATATATTTACAAGGGTTAAGGAAACCAATACATCGTCAAGTGTGTTTATTATTATCATTGATTCTTAGTTTTAGTATTTATAGTCAATATAAAATCTATGGTGAAATTACTATGATTGATGTAGGTCAAGGTGATTGTACTTTAATTCGTTTGCCAATGAATCGAGGAAATATATTAGTAGATACCGGTGGTAATGTGAATTATGATTTGGCAACTAATGTTATTATTCCTTATCTTAAATCTATTGGTATTCAAAAATTAGATTATGTTTATATTTCTCATAGTGATTATGATCATTGTGGTGCTTTAGAATCTTTACAAGAGAATATTACCATTGAACATATTATAGATACATATGAAGCTTATCGTGAGATTGGTTGTATGAAAGTAACGATGATTCAATCGGATCAAGTATATAGCGATGTTAATGATTCATCTTTAGTGATGTATGTTGAATTACCTGCTTTAAATGTTTTATTTACAGGTGATATTTCTTCAACTGTAGAAGCGGATATTGCTGACCAGCTTGAATTATTAGATCCTACACTTATAAAAATAAGCCACCATGGCTCTGCTACAGCAACCTCTACAACTCTATTATCAGTAATTCATCCAAGTATTGCGATGATTGGAGTAGGTAAAAATAATTTATATGGCCATCCAAGTGATGAAGTTATTGATCGTTTAGAAAGAAAAGGTATTACAATACTCAGAACTGATGAAGATGGTATGTTTCATATACGCTTTTATGATAAATCATTTTATATTTTTAGATAAATCATGTATAATGGTTTTGTTTGAGGTGGTATGATGAATATTGTTTTATATGGTGATGAAAAATATTTGATTCAACAAAGATTAGAAAAACTCAAGAAAAAGTATCATATTAGTCAGGATAATATGAAAACTTATTGGTGTAATGAAACACCAATGAAGGAAATTATTGACGATGCTTTAACATTTCCTTTTTTAGATGATTATAAAATGATTGTTGTTAAAAATCCTTTATTTTTAACAACTAAAAAACAAAAAGATGTTAATGATAAAGATATTGAATTATTTTTAGATTATATTACGCATGATAATCCCACAACAATATTTGTGATATATCATGATGAAAAGAATTTTGATGACAGAAAGAAGGTTGTTAAAACATTAAGAAAGAATGCTGATTTTTATAATTTTGAAAAACTAGATTATCATCAAATATATAAAGCAACATATCAATCTATTAAAAAAAGAAATTGTACGATTGATGATGATGCTATGAATTTGTTTATTTCTAGAGTTCCTAGTGATTTATTAACCATATCACAGGAAGTCAATAAACTTTGTTTATATACAAATCATATTACAACTGATACCATTAATTTATTAGTCCCAAAGCAATTAGAAGATAATGTTTTTGAACTAACTAAAGCGATATTAAATAAAGAGTTGGATAAAAGTATATCAATATATCAAGATTTAATTAGGAATAAAGAAGAACCTATTAAACTTATTGTATTAATAGCGAATTCAATGCGTTTATTATATCAGGTTAAATTATTGGATAGAAAAGGTTATAATGACAGAGAAATTGGTAATATTTTATCTATTAATCCTTATCGTTTAAAATATATTAGACAGGATGGTAAGGATTTTGATATTAATGAATTATTAAAGAAGATGGATGAATTATCCAAATTGGATGTTGATATTAAAACTGGTAAAATTGATCGTTATAAGGGATTGGAATTGTTTATTATACGTATTGGGGGAGAGAATTAATGGAATCATTAAAGGAATTATATAGAATTGGTGAAGGACCTTCTTCATCTCATACCATGGGACCTCAAAGAATTGCTAAAAATATCATGAAAATATATCCTAGAGCGACTAAGTTTCATGTAGATTTATATGGATCTTTGTCTTTAACTGGTAAAGGTCATTTAACCGATTTTATGATGGAAAAAACATTTGCGCCGATTCCAGTTACTTTTTCATTTAAAAGTGATACATTACCTTTTCATCCCAATGGCATGATTGTTACTGTTTATGAAAATGATACTATTGTTGATGAAATTGAAGCTTATTCAATTGGTGGAGGATCAGTTGTTTATAAGGGCGATCAACAAAATGAACCAATTCAAATTTATCATCAAAATAGTTTAAAAGAAATATTAGATTATGTAGATAAACATGGTATTTCTTTATATGATTATGTATTAGAAAATGAAGGTCAGGATTTTGATCATTATTTATATAAAATATTAGATGCCATGTTTTTATCTGTTGAAAATGGTTTAAGTAAAACGGGAACAATTCAAGGTAAATTAAAACTACAAAGAGTTGCGAAATCTATGTATCAACAAGCTCAAAATACTAGACGTGAAGTAGAAAGAGAAAGGTTATTTTTGACTAGTTATGCTTATGCTGTAGCAGAAGAAAATGCTGATGGTGGTATGATTGTTACGGCACCAACATGTGGCGCTAGTGGTATTTTACCAGCGGTACTTTATTATTGTTATAAAAATATGCATATTGAGAAAAAGGATATTATCAAAGCTTTAGCCATTGCAGGTATTATTGGTAATGTAGTTAAAACTAATGCGACAATTTCAGGAGCTGATGGAGGTTGTCAAGCAGAAGTTGGAACTGCTTGTGCGATGGCTGCTTCAGCCATGGCATGGATTTATGAATTGAATAATTCTTTAATAGAATATGCAGCTGAAATGGGATTAGAACATAATTTAGGTTTGATTTGTGATCCAGTAGGAGGTTATGTTCAAATTCCTTGTATTGAAAGAAACGGCTATGGTTCCTTGCGTGCATTAGATGCTGCGATGCTTGCTAAGCAATTGGGTTATGTAAGAAAGAATAAAGTTTCATTTGATACGATAGTTAAAGTGATGAAGGATACAGGTAAAGATTTAGCATATGAATATAAAGAAACTTCTTTAGGTGGTCTTGCAAAGGAATTTGGTTTATCATGAAAGCTTTATATGTTCATATTCCGTTTTGTGATCATATATGTGCTTATTGTGATTTTTGTAAAGTACATACTATTCAAAAATGGGTTGATCCTTATTTAGATGCATTATATTATGAAATACAAGATAAGCATATTGAAGGTGATTATGATACTGTTTATATTGGTGGGGGAACACCTAGTAGTCTAAATATTCTTCAATTAACCAAATTATTTGAATTATTAAAACCTTTAACAAATTCTGTTAAAGAATATACTATAGAAGTTAATCCTGAATCGATGAGCGATGATAAATTGGATTTAATGGTTAAATATCATATTAATCGTTTAAGTATCGGGGTTCAAACTTTTCATGATGATTTATTAAAAAAGATTGATCGTTATCATAGTGCTAAACAAGCCATCGAGCTTATAAAGAATGCTAAAACTAAGGGTATTGATGATATTAATGTTGATTTGATTTATGGATTACCTTTTCAATTATTAGAAAATGTTTATGAAGATATTGATATTATAGATAAACTTCATATATCTCATGTTTCTATTTATTCATTAATATTAGAAGATCATACAAAATTAAAGAATATAAATTATAGACCATTAGATGATGAAGAAGATGCTTATTGGTATGATCATATTAATGATTATTTATCAAATCATGGATTTATTCATTATGAAGTAAGTAATTATTATCATAATAAACCTTCATTACATAATCTTGTTTATTGGCATTATGAAGATTATGATGGTATAGGTGTATCAGCACATGCTTTAAAAAATCATAAAAGGTATGAAAATACCAGAAGTATGACACAATATATGAAACATCATTATTTAGAAGAGATAATTTCTTTAAATCAACAAGATGAAATGTTTGAAAAAATTATGATGGGATTAAGATTAGTAGGAGGTATAGATATATTAGAATTGAATCAACTTTATCATATCGATTTTATAAATAAGTATCATAATATTATTGATAAATATATGCATTTAGATATGTTACAGATTAGGGATAATCATCTTATGACAACTTCATTAGGTATGAAATATTTGAATACAATATTAGTTGATTTTTTAGATTAGTTTAAATTATGGGGATTCTTATTTTTTTCGTGTTTACAGTTTTAATCATGAGTAAATTTTGTTATAATGGGACAATGAAATGGAGCGAATATGATGACATTTGAAAGATTAGAAGAAATTAAAAAATTATTAAATGAATATAATTATCAATATTATGTATTGGATAATCCAAGTGTGTCTGATCAAGAATATGATCGTTTGATGCAAGAATTACAACGCATAGAAATGGCTCATCCTGAGTGGATAACAGACGATTCACCAACACAAAGAGTGGGTGGGCAGGTTTTAGATAGTTTTTCAAAAGTGACACATAAGCGTATGATGTTATCATTAGGAAATATATTTAATGAAGATGAGTTAAGAGAATTTGATAATCGTGTACGTGAAGTGTATCCTAATGTTGAATATATATGTGAATTAAAGATAGATGGTTTATCTGTATCATTGGTTTATAAAGATGGTAAATTGGATTATGGCGCTACCCGTGGTGATGGCACAATTGGTGAAAATATTACGCATAATGTTAAGACCATTAAATCTATTCCTCTAACAATTTCTTATCAAGAAGAATTTGAAGTTCGTGGTGAAATATATATGCCTAAAAAGTCATTTAATAAGTTAAATGAACAAAGAAAAGCTGCTGGTGAACCATTATTGGCTAATCCGCGAAATGCTGCTGCGGGAAGTGTTAGACAATTGGATTCATCAATAGCTGCTAAAAGAGGCTTAGATGCTTTTTTATATCATGTGCCAATGGCTTTAGATATGGGAATTCAAAGTCATGAAGAGGCTTTGAATTATATTAAGGAAATGGGCTTTAAAGTAAATCCAAATATTCGTAAATGTCAAAATGTTGATGAAGTATGGCAATATATTTTAGAAATGACGGAAAAACGTGCTTCTTTACCTTATGAAATTGATGGTATCGTTATTAAAGTCAATGATTTAAATCAACAAGAAAGATTGGGATATACAGCTAAAGTACCAAAATGGTCTATTGCTTATAAATTTCCTGCTGAAGAAGTCATTACTAAATTAGATGATATTATATTTACCATTGGTCGTACTGGACAAATTACACCTAATGCTGTATTAGAGCCAGTAAGAGTTGCTGGTAGTACCGTGCAACGTGCTACTTTACATAATGAAGATAATATTAAACATAAAGATATTCGTGTTGGAGATTATGTGGTTGTTAGAAAAGCAGGAGATGTTATTCCTGAGGTTGTGCGTTCTTTAAAGGAAAGACGTGATGGTAGTGAGAAACCTTTTGTCATGATTGATACTTGTCCTTATTGTGGTTCTAAATTGATTAGAAAAGATAATGAGGCAGCTTATTATTGTTTAAATAAGGATTGTGATTCTAAGAAGATTGAAAAAATTATTCATTTTGCTTCTCGTGATGCGATGAATATTGAAGGTTTGGGAGAAAAGATTATTGAACAATTTTATAATTTAGGTTTTGTGAAATGTATAGAAGATATTTATAGCTTAGCTGATCATAAGCAGGAAATCATGGATATTGAAGGCTTTGGTCAAAAGTCTATGGATAATTTAATACAAGCTATTGAAAATAGTAAACAAAATTCTATGGAAAAATTATTGTTTGGATTAGGTATACGAGGTGTAGGTGCCAAAATGGCGGATAATTTATCTAAGGAATTTAAATCAATGGATGCCTTGATGAATGCCTCAACAGCTAAACTTTTATCTATTCGTGATATTGGAGATACTATAGTTCAGTCTATCAATCGTTTTAGAAGCGATCAAGAGTCTCTAGAATTGTTAGCACATCTAAAAGAAATAGGCATTAATATGGATTATTTGAAAGATACATCCTTATTACAAGAAAGTATTTTTAAAGATAAAACAGTTTGTGTTACTGGTACATTAGAATTAATGACTAGAAAACAAGTTAAAGAATATTTGGCTCGTTTAGGTGCTAATGTAACAGGAAGTGTATCTAAGAAAACAGATTATTTGATATGTGGTAAAGATGCAGGTAGTAAGCTTACGAAAGCTAATCAATATGGAGTAACTATTTTAAGTGAAGCTCAGTTTAAAGAGGAGGTTGGTCTATGAGAAAAATTTTATCATGTTTTTTAGTATTATTGTTGCTTGTAGGCTGTACAAGTAATAATGATTCTAGTGATACAAATACCTCTAGTGCTGATTCGACAACAATGGAATCTTTTGATGATAGTTACTATAAAATTGTTGTATTTGAAGATAGTTCAACTAGTGAACTTAGAGAAAGCTTTTATACGGATTATGGCGATACAGGTGATTTTATTTCTATTGGTAGAGGTTTGCAAATCTTATCTTCAGATTATTTTTCAACCAGTAATTATTATATGAGTGAAGGACAATATTTATCATTGGCTTTAAAAGATGAGATGATGACAAGGAGTAGTGATTATTCTTTGCAGCCTGCTAGTGGCACTGTTATTGAAGATGTTGAAAACCCTATTATGGTTCAAAATGTTCAAGAACAAGATTATTATACTAAAGGTGTTAATGGTTATGATTTGAAGGGTATGGCTTTTTCCATTATTATTGATCCACGTGATAGTTCTAACGCTACTTTAGAAAATACCATGAGTGATAGTGCTTATGAAGATTATGGTAGTGAAGTAATTGATACATTTTATAATATTATTCAAACTCATGAAGATTTTGAAGATGTTAAAGACGTACCAATTTTAATTACCGTTTATCAAGCTACTGATTTAACATCTTCAACAGTTGGTGGCTCTTATATATTAGAATGCTATTGTGATGGTTCATTAGGTGTGATCAATGAAGTTGATAATCAAACTGTTTTATTTACAAGTGATGAAGCAGAAGAGTTAGATTCAACAACTTATGATGAGTTTGTAACAATTAAAACGAATCTTAAAGATGCAGCGCAAGAAGCTGCAGGATTAGTTGGTACAGCTAGATATGTAGATGGTGAGATACAATCAATGGTAATTGAAGCCAATCTTAATGTAAAGACATCAACAGAATTGATGTATTTAACATCTATTATAGCTGATGGTATTGATAGTAAATTTAGTTATGATTTTGATATTAAAGTTTTAGTTTATTCACAGGATGATTTGCAAGCTGTTATTATTAAACATAGAGGAGAAAGCTCACAAAGTGAGTATCTCTACTAGGAGTTTAAAATGGATGATACAGAAAAAATGCTTAAAAAATTAGCGCTACAAACAATGTTTGATATTAGCGATGAACAAATGCCAGCTTTAGTTGAAGAATATCATATTTTTATGAATCATGTAAAAGCATTAGAAGCGATTGATACGAGTGATGTTGAACCATTAGCTTTTCCCTATGAAATTGAAACAACTTTTTTAAGGGAAGATGTAGCTAATCATGTGATTAGTCGTGAAGATGCTTTAAAGAATGCTAAAGATGTCCAGGAACATCAAATTAAAGTCCCAAAGGTGGTGGGATAATTGATTACTTATAGTATTGAAGAATTACATGAATTATTTAAAAATAAAAAAATAAATCCTATTGATTATTACGATGAATTATTTAATGAAGTAGATTTTCAACAAGAGAGATTAAATGCCTTTGTAACGATTACAAAAGATAAAGCATATATGGATTTAGAAGATGCATCTTTTAATGATTTGTTAAGTGGTATACCATTCGTATTAAAAGATAATTATAATACTAAAGGTATTTTAACGACAGCTTCTAGTAAAATGTTAGCTGATTATGTACCTATTTATAATGCTACTGTGGTTGATTTATTAAAAGATGCTCATACATGTTTAATTGGTAAAGCGTCTATGGATGAACTAGCCATGGGTGGTACCAATAAGTCTGCCTTAACAGGACCAGTTTTTAATCCTTGGGATTTATCACGTATTGCAGGAGGATCTTCAGGAGGTAGTGCGGCTGTTGTTGCCAGTGGATTGGTACCATTTGCCCTAGGAAGTGATACAGGTGATTCAATTAGAAAACCTGCAGGTTATTGTGGTATTGTCGGTTTTAAACCTACCTGGGGACGTATTTCTCGTTATGGTATTATTCCTTATGCTTCTTCTTTGGATACAGTGGGTGCTTTTACTAGAAATGTGAGAGATATGTGTATTGTTATGGAGGCTATTTCAGGTAGAGATGATAGAGATATGACTTCATCTAATAGAGAAGTGCCACATTATCTAAACGATTTGACAGATGATATCTCAAATTATAAAATTGCAATTTTAACATCTGTTTCTGATGAAATTCGAAATAAAGACATCCAAGCTAATTTTGAATATGTTATCAATACATTCAAACAATTAGGTGCTATTGTAAACAACGTCACAATTCCTATAGAACTCATGCGTTCTATTCTACCAACTTATACAATTATTGCTAATAGTGAAGCTACAAGTAATCATGCTTGTTTGGATGGTATTAAATATGGTAATAGACAAGATGGTGCCACTGTTGATGAAGTAATGATCAATTCTCGTAGCGATGGCTTTGGTGATCATATTAAAAGACGTTTTATTCTTGGTAACCTTGCTATATCTTCCGAAAATCAGGAACGTATGTTTAGAAAAGCTCAAAAAGTAAGACGATTAATTGTTGAAGCAATGAATAAAATTTATCAAGATTATGATATTATATTAACACCTAATTGTGGTAGTATTGCACCAAAATTAAATGAAGCAAATGATGATCGTTTAAGTGATGAATATATTATTTTAGAAAATCATTTATGCCTGGGTAATTTTGCTGGTACACCATCAATTTCCTTACCCTCTGGTTTTGTAGATGGCATGCCAATTGCGGTTAATATCATGGGGCGTTTATTTGAGGAACAAACAGTTCTAAATTGTGCTTATGCTTTAGAAAAAGCTTTAGGCTTTGCAAATCAATATTCAAGGGAGGGGTAAGCATGCAGTTTGAACAAGTCATTGGGTTAGAAGTTCATTGCGAATTAAAAACAAAATCTAAGATGTTTTCAGCTTCTCCTGTAACCTTTGGTGAAGAAGTTAATACCATGGTAAATGAAATAGATATGGGCATGACAGGTACTATGCCTGTACTTAATAAACGTGCTGTTGAATATGCTATTCGAGTATGTCATGTTTTACATATGGATATTGATGAATTATTATGTTTTGATAGAAAAAATTATTATTATGCTGATTTACCTAAAGGTTTTCAAATTACTCAAAATCAAAGGCCAATAGGTAGAAATGGATATCTTGATATTGAAGTTAATGAACAAAAGAAACGCATTGAAATTGAACGTTTGCATATGGAAGAAGATACATGCAAACAATTTCATTTAGATGATTTTTCTTTATTAGATTATAATCGTGCTGGTATTCCTTTAATTGAAATTGTTACAAAACCAATGATAAGAAGTGGAAAACAGGCAGCTTTATATCTTGAAAAACTAAGACAAATACTTTTATATACTGATGTATCTGATGCTAAAATGGAAGAAGGATCTATGCGTTGTGATGTTAATATCTCAATTAGACCTTATGGTAGTATTCAATTTGGTACACGTACTGAAATTAAAAACTTGAACTCTATTTCTAATGTTCGAAAAGCCATAGAATATGAAGCTTTACGTCAAGAAAAAGTTTTAATTCAAGGTGGAAAAGTATTACAGGAAACTAGACGTTATGATGAAAATTTAAAGGAAACTATTGTTATGCGTGCTAAAGGAGACGCTGTTGATTATAAATATTACAACGAACCTAATATATTACCAATTCGTCTAGATCATCAATGGGTTATGCAAATCAAAGATGAATTACCTATGCTTGCAGATGAACGAATTGATAAATATATTAATGAATATGGTATTACTTCTACAGATGCTCATATTTTAGTGACATCTAAAGAAATATCAGACTTTTATGAAGAAACTATTCACTATTGTCAAGAATATCAATTGGTATGTCATTGGCTATTAGGTGATGTTCAGGCTTATCTTAATAAAGTTAATTTAACTATCAATGAGACAAAGCTAACACCGCAGTATTTAGGAAAACTTATTACTTTTATTCAAAATGGTACTATATCTTCAAAACAAGCTAAAAAAGTCTTTGAAGAAATCATGGATAGTGGAAAAGATCCTGAAATAATCATTAAAGAAAAAGGGTTGAAACAAATATCTGATCCTAATACTCTTATTTCAATTATTAATGAAGTATTAGATCAAAATAGTCAATCAGTTAATGATTATAAGTCTGGAAAAGATCGAGCAGTAGGTTATCTTATAGGTCAAATCATGAAAAAAACTAAAGGACAAGCCAATCCAAAACAAACCAATCAATTATTGATGAAACTATTAAAAGAACGTATAAGTGATAAATAATCTCTATACATTTATTCATTTTTTTGATACAATGTGAGAAAGTGGGTGAAAATATGTCTAAAAAATTTCAATTTGATGATGAATTTGATGATGATTTTTCAGATAATTCTCAAAAATTTGTTGAAGAAGATAACAATATTGATTCAGAATTTGGTGATGATGCATTTGATAATGTTTTTGATTTTAATCACGAAGAGGAAGATACAATGGCTAAACGTAAAAAGAAAAAGAAATTTAGATGGCATTGGTGGTATTATTTATTCATAATTATATTAGTGCTTTGTTTAGCATTTGGTATTTATATTATTATTAAATCTAATAATAATGGTCCAGTTTATGGTGATCGTTGTGAAGGTTTGGTTTCAATTTCAAAAGATCTTATTACTTCTACTGAAAATACGATTGAAGAAAAATATGATTCAATTACTGAATTAGATTTATCTATTGAATGTCGTACTTTACATGTTGATATTACTTTTAGTGAAGGTATGGATACTGAGGAAGCACAAGAAATTGCTGAAGAAACCGTTCAGACTTTAGATGATTTAGTAGGAGAGTCTAAAGAAGAAGGGAATACTTATAGTAATTTATTTGGTACAATAGATAATGAAACTCAATATGAAGTGAATGTTTATATGACTAGTGAAAATAGTGATGATTTCCCTATTTATGGTACAAAGAGTGTTCAAAGTGATGAATTTACTTATACATTAGCTTCAGTTGCTGATGAGGACAGTGCCCAAAAAGCGCTTGATACATTGGAAGATGATGAAAGTGAAGAAGAATAAAACGAGCAATGCTCGTTTTTTTTGGAGGTTTCTATGCAAAAGAATGATTATATAAATAATGTTGAATGTATTGATTATACTCATGATTGTCAAGGTATTGTAAAAATTGATGGCTTTCCTGTTTTTGTAAAAAATATGATTGTTGGTGAAATAGGAGATATTAAAATTATTAAGATTTTAAAGAATTATGCAGTCGGTCGTTTAATTACATTACATCAAGAAAGTCCTTATCGTGTAACACCTAGATGTCCATTATTTAAACAATGTGGCGGTTGTCATATTCAACATTTATCAATACAAGGCCAACAAAATTTTAAAACTCAACGTGTCAAATCAACGCTTTCTCGTATTGGGCATGTGGATATTGATGTACAACCTTGTATAATGATGGATGATCCATGGTTTTATCGTAATAAAGTTCAGGTTCCCGTAGGTTTATTAGATAAAAGAATTGTTACTGGTTTTTATAAACAACATACTAATGATATTGTTCCTTATGATATTTGTTTTGTGCAAAATGATGAATCAAATCGTCTTGTTAAAAGAGTCAAAGAACTACTTAATCAATTCCATGAAAAACCATTCAATAAAACAACTCATACAGGAAACATTAAACATATTCTAATTAAATATGGCTATCAAACACAATCATTGATGCTTATCATCATTACTTATACACATAAAATAAAAAAAGTAGATAAAATGATTTCTATTTTAACTCAAGAATTTGATCATTTAGAAACAATAGTTCAAAACATTAATCCACGTCATGATAATGTTATTTTAGGTGAAGAAATAAACATACTTTATGGAAATGGTTATATAGAAGATTGTTTGTTAGGTAATACTTATAGAATATCTACACATTCTTTTTATCAAGTTAATCCTATTCAAGTAGAAAAACTTTATAGTACAGCAATCCAATTAGCTTGTCTAAAAGCAACTGATAATGTTATTGATGCCTATTGTGGTATTGGGACAATTACTTTATCTTTAGCTCGTCTTGTTCATCGTGTTTATGGTGTTGAAGTCGTAGAACAAGCTATTATCGATGCAAATGAAAACGCCAAACGTAATCATATTGACAATGTGACTTTTAAATGTCAGGATGCTGGAGATTTTATGGTTGATTTTTCTCGTCAAAATAAGGATATTGATGTCGTATTTGTAGATCCGCCACGCAAAGGTTGTTCTAATAAATTCTTAGAACAACTCATAGAATTATCACCTAAAAAAATCATCTATATCTCTTGTGATGTCGCAACTCAAGCTAGAGATATTGCTAATTTATCAAAATACTATAAAGCAGATTATTGTCAACCTGTTGATATGTTTCCACAAACACATAATATTGAAAATATTGTTAGGTTATTAAAAGTATAAGATTAAAAGGTTTTAGAATTAGAAATCTAAAACCTTTTTTGATTTATTCATAAGCTTAACTTTTTCTCATAATAAGATATTTATCCATAAAAAATACAATAATAGCATCACCGATACCATAAATAAGTTGTGAAACAACACCACATATTTGATATAAAACTTGAGATGAAGCATTTGCGGTTGCTTGCGTAGCATTTATAAAGCTTCCGCCAACAATGGTATATAAAGCATTTTGTAATGGTGTACCAATAATCGTTTCTACAATGATAAGTATTATAACAAGAATAATATATAAAATAATACTTAAGTAAACATTATTATTAGCTTGAAATGTTTTCTTTCTATTAGTGATATATGAAATAACTTTCGCTATAATATTCGATATTAAAAATGCTAAAAATGAACCTAATGTTTGTGATGGAAAAGGCCAAATAGTAATGGTATTCACTAAATCTTCAAAAATAATATCACAAATGATACGAGAAATAAGCTGAGCTATTAAAGCACATAAACCAAATACTAAAAACCAGGCAACTTGTAACTGGCTCTTATGAAGTTTAAAATAGTCATTGATCTTACTCATCATTATGCATCTCCTTCTTTTTATAAACAATATAAGAATCATTATTCAATTGACTTCTTTCTTTCATTTTTTCATAAACGATATCATGTAGATATTGAATATTGTCTTCTTTTGATATATTTTCTTGTGGATAATATGGTCCATCGATGTAAATAGTTATTTTAGGATGCTTAAAAATATGACTCTTTTGATAAGTTGTAGTTGAAACAAATACTGGACTGTTAGTATCAACTGGGAAATGAAATGATGTATGACTAAATTCTCTAATTTGAGTACACCAAGGCCAAAGATGTCCTTCAGGATAAATGACAATTGGATGTTTCTTACTATTATAGTAATGAATACTTTCTACAAATTTCTTCATACCTCTAAGACGACTTGGAATAGGAAGGGCACCACCCATAGGTAATAATTTACCAATAATAGGAATACCTAAGTTAGCTGGACTACAAATAATATATGGCTTTTTAGGAAAGCATGTTAAAAAAGGATTGAAAACATCACCTAACATTTGTGTATGATTACTGTATAGATAATAATTATGATGATGCTTAAGAACTTTTTTATTCTTAATAGTTACTCTTAAATAGAATTTGCTATAAATAAAAGCAATGATTAAAACAAAATAATAGAATAAATATGATATAAATAGATATAAAATATGATGATGTATCCATTGATAATTTGATTTTAATTGATAATCTTGATTTTGGCTTTCAACAAAGTCTTCGTCATATGATTCATAGTACTTGACCTTATTCATATGTGCCTCCTTTGAATTTATTATTATAAATCGTGTTTTTATAAAATACAACAACATTTTTTTTGAATATGTTTATTAATTAACATTGACAAATAATGTTTTATTCTTTAATCTTTTTTTATTGGAGGTTTTATATATGATTACAATCTATCAAAATGGAATAATATATACTGGTGAACAATTTATTGATAGCTTTGCGGTTAAAGATGGTTGTTTTATAAAAGTTCCTGATGTATCAAAATTAAATATTGAAGATTATGAAATTGTTGATTTAAAACAACATTTTGTATTACCAGGATTCAATGATTCTCATATGCATTTATTAAATTTAGGTTGTTTTTTAAAGCAAGTAGATTTATCTAAGCATACTTCTTCTTTGTCTGATGTATTAGATGCTTTAAAGACAAAGAGTCTTGAATTAGATGAAAATCAATGGCTAGAGGGAAGAGGATGGAATCAGGATTATTTTACGGATGAAAATCGTTTTATAAATCGCTATGATTTAGATAAAGTATCTTTAACTATGCCAATTTGTATTACTAGAGCATGTGGACATGTTTGTGTTGTCAATAGTAAAGTTCTATCAATGCTAGGTTTAAAGGATCATGCTATTGAATTGGATGATGGTTTTATGGATGTTGATGAAGATGGTAAACCATTGGGTATTTTTCGTGAAAATGCAATAGCTCTTTTAGCAAAAGTAAAACCAATATATACAAAAGAAGATATTAAAGAAAGAATTTTATTAGCAAGCCAAAAAGTTAATTCTTATGGCATTACTTCTTGTCAAAGTGATGATTTATTGACACTTGATAATGTCACTTATGATGATGTAATAACTGCTTATCAAGAATTAGAAGCGGATCATAATCTCAATGTACGTATTAATGAACAATCACAGTTTATAAGTAAAGAAAGCTATGAATCATTTTTAGAAAAAGGTTATACAACTGGTGTGGGAAGTGAATATTTTAAAATAGGTCCTTTGAAAATGATTGTGGATGGATCTTTAGGAGCTAGAACGGCTTTGATGTTAGAACCATATAATGATGATCCGACTACAAGAGGAATAGAGATCATTAATCATGAAGATTTATTAGATATGATGTTTTTAGCAAGTAAGCATCATATGCAAATTGCTGTTCATGCGATTGGTGACGGAGCTTTTGAATCTGTTCTTTCAGCTTATGAAACATTGCTTCAAAATGATACCAGTGATCATAGACATGGTATTGTTCATTGTCAAATTACTAATGACAATCAAATAAAACGATTTGCTAAGTTACATTTACATGCATATATTCAATCAATCTTCTTGGATTATGATATTCATATTGTGGAGAATAGAGTAGGTGATAGAGCCTTAGAAAGCTATCAATTCAAACATTATTTGGATCTTGGATGCCATGTATCCAATGGATCTGATTGTCCTGTAGAAATACCTAATGTACTTGGCGGTATGCAATGTTCAATTACTAGAATGACATTAAAAGATCATTTGGGCCCTTATTTATTAGAAGAAGGTTGTACAGTAAAACAAGCCATTGCCTCATTTACATCTGAAGGTGCATATGCTTCTTTTGAAGAAAATAGGAAAGGTAAAATCCAAGAAGGAATGTATGCTGATTTTGTTGTATTAGATCAAAACCTATTTGAAATAGATCCTATGCAATTTAACCAAGTCAATATATTAGCAACTTATTTGGCTGGAAAAAAAGTATATGATAAAAAAGACAAATAAACTAAAATGTCTATTATTAATAATCAAAGATTGACAATGTTATTTTTATTGTGTTAGAGTACATATAACGATAAGAGGGTATACAGATATGTGTAATCTTATCAACTTGCTGTTATTTATTATTTAGCATCTTTTAAGTATTGAGACATGTCTGCATTTTTTAAATGCACTCATGTCTCTTTTTAATCAGAAAGAAGTTGATATAAGTGGATTTTACAAAGAAAATTAAAGATTTGGATGTAAGAGGTTTGATACGTTTAATATCTATCGTTATAATTATGATTTTAATATTGGTTTATTTTAAAAATATTGTTGATATTATAATTAATATTTTTGATGTATTAATACCTGTATTTATTGGTATCGCTTTAGCTTTTATTTTTAATATGCCGATGTCTTATTATGAAAGAAAATTACCTATTAAAAATAATAAAACAAAGAAAATTATTGCAGCTATCTTAGCTATAGCTACTGTACTCATTTTTGTTGTTATAGTATTAGTAGCAGTGATACCTCAAATTATTGAAAATTTAAGCATGTTTATTAATAATTCTTCTTCATTATTAGATGGTTTATGGTCGCAAATACAAGATATACTTATATATTTTAATTTATCATCTGATATGCTTATTACTGTAGAACCTTATGAATCTAATATTACAGATACAGTTCTTGAATTATTACGTAATTTTTTTCCAGATATTTTAATTTTAATTAAACAATTATCATCAGGAATCGTAGATTTTGTTATTGGATTTATTATGTCAATTTATATACTTTTATATAAAAATATGTTAATTAGACAAATGGATAAATTAACACGTGCTATCTTTAAAGAAAAACAATATGAATGGCTCAAAGATTTTGAAATTTTAGTAGCTAGATGTTTTGGTGATTTCTTATTTGGTCAATTAAAAGAAGCAATTATTATAGGGGTATTGTGTTATATTGGATGTATTATTTTAAATATACCTTATGGACTTATTTGTTCGCTGGTCATTGGAGTTACTAATGTAATACCGTATTTTGGACCATTTATTGGTGCTATTATTGATTGTTTAATTATCTTTTCAGTTGATCCATTTCAAGCAATAGTATTTTTAATTTTTTCTACTTGTTTGCAACAATTTGAAAGCCATGTTATTTATCCACAAGTCATTGGTAGAAGTATTGGTTTATCTCCTTTATGGGTATTGTTGGCTGTTGTTGTTGGTGGTGAATTATTTGGTATAGTAGGTATGGTTATTGGATTACCAACATTTGCGGTTATTTATGAATTGGTAAGAAGATGGACGAATCATCGTTTATCAAATGCTAATAAATAAGCTTAGTTGTTATATTGAAAGATTTGGCTTTTAAATCAACTTATATATAACCTGTTATTTTATACTTGTGTTAGTTCATATCACTTAATGGTTCTGGTAATCAATGGTGGTATTTAGTATTTAAATTTGATTTTTGAGATTTCCAGTTTAAATAATTAATATGAAGCAAAGACAAATATATATTTTATCCTTGCTTTTAATTTTATTAAAAAAATTGTATAAAAATATTTATGTACAAATGATTTGTTTTGGTATATAGTTAGAAAGTATTGAATTGGAGGTAATTTATGATAGAGATATTAAAAGCCATTCTATTTGGTATAGTAGAGGGTGTTACTGAATGGCTACCTGTTAGTAGTACTGGACATATGATTTTATTAGATGAATTTATTCAACTCAATGTTACTGATGAATTTTATAGTATGTTTCAAGTTGTTATTCAATTAGGTGCTATTTTAGCAGTTGTTGTGATATTTTGGCATGATATATGGCCTTTTGGTAAAAGAAACAATCGTCAACCAATGCGTTATTCTGGTATATTATCTTATGTTAAGATGGATAAGATTATCTTATGGATAAAAATATTGATTGCATGTATTCCTGCTGCTATTATAGGTATTTTATTTGATGAACAATTAGAGGCATTATTTTATAATTATCAAACTGTATCTATTGCTTTAATTGTTTTTGGTATTGCATTTATAGTAATTGAAAATCACAATAAAAATGCCAGACCAAAAATTAATTCAATTAATGAAATTGGTTATGATACAGCTTTATTAATTGGTATTTTTCAACTTATTGCAGCTATATTCCCAGGCACTTCAAGATCTGGAGCAACCATTATTGGTGCTTTATTATTAGGTGTATCTAGAACTGTTGCTGCTGAGTTTACTTTTTATTTGGCTATTCCAGTAATGTTTGGCGCATCACTTTTAAAAATTGTGAAATTTGGTTTCGTATTTACCATGCAGGAAGCTATTATTTTAATTGTTGGTATGATTGTAGCATTTGTGGTATCTATACTAATTATTCAATTTTTACTAAGTTATATTAAAAAGCATGACTTTAAGATTTTTGGATGGTATCGTATTGTGTTAGGTATCATTGTACTTGTTTATTTTATATTTATTCATTAAAACACGCTATGCGTGTTTTTTAATATATATTTCATAAAAATATGTTATAGTAAAAACGAGGTGAATCTTTATGGATGAATTTATTCAAAAACAAAATGAAATTTATAAAAAGCTAAAACAATACCAAAGAAATATGAATATGATTGCTTTGCTAAGATTGATCGTATTTATATTGATGATTATATTTTTATTAATTGGTTATTTTTATCAACAAAATTATTTATATATTTTTTCGCTTATTTCTTTAATTATCTTTTTTATATTGATTTATTTTCATCAACAATATCAAGATCAATATCATTATTATGATAATCTTTATAAAGTTTATCAGAAACACATCATGCGTATTCAAGGAAAGTGGCATGATTTTAGTGAAACAGGAGCACAATTTATCAATGATAAAGATTATAAAATAACTGATTTAGATATTTTAGGTAAGTCATCATTATTTCAAATGATTAATGTAGCCTCTACTTATCAAGGACAATCCTATTTATCTTATTTATTAACACAAGATAGTCAAAAGGAAGAAATTCTTCAAAGACAAGAAGCAGTTGAAGAATTGGCTTCTATGAAAGAATTTGTAATTGAAATGGAAACATTAAATATATCATTAAATAATCAAACATTAGATACATGGTTACATCAAATAAAAAAAATCCATGTCAAAAAAGTCTCTTCTATAATATTTATGTTATCAATAGTAACGGTTATTGGACTTATAGGTGTTTGTTTTTCTATTGGATATCCATATAGTCGTATTATTTTAGAAATAGGGTTTATGTTTCAACTTGCATTAAGTTTATTAACTTATGGTGTGCATAGTCAATTATTTGAACCTGTAATCAAGTTATCTGAAGGTATTCAAAACTATTTAAAGAGTTTTGAAAAGATTAAAGATACTAATTTTAAAAGTAATTATTTAATAAATATTCAAGATTGTATTGATATTGAAGCCTTAAAAAAATTGTCTTCTATTGCTGAAAAAATAAACTATCGTCAAAATATAATTGCTTTTGTATTATTGAACGGTTTAGGATTGTTTGATTTCTATATTACCAATCAATACAATCAATGGTTAGAGTTATATCAATATAAAGTTAATGATTATTTTGTAGCATTTGGAAAGTTAGAAGCATTAATGAGTTTAAGCATATTGAAAATTGATGGCTTTCATGTATGTACACCTAACATTATTGATGATAAAACTTTATCATTTCATCAATTGAAACATCCATTAATAAATGAAGAAAAAGCTATAGGTAATGATTTTGATATGCAAGAATCAAGTTGTATTATTACTGGATCAAATATGAGCGGCAAAACAACATTTATGCGTACCATTGCCTTAAATCTTGTTTTAGCTTATAGCGGTGGTTATGTATTTGGTGATGATTTTATGTGTTATCCAATGCATATAATGACATCGATGCGTGTCAAGGATAATGTAGAAGAAGGTATATCTACTTTTTATGGTGAATTATTACGTATTAAAGAAATGATTGATTATTCTAAGAAACAACTTCCTCTTATCTGTTTCATTGATGAAATATTTAAAGGTACAAATTCGCTAGATCGTATTGCTGGTGCTAGTGAAACAATTCAAAAATTATCACAAGAACACATCTACTTATTTGTAACAACCCATGATTATGAATTAACGCATTTACCATGTCTTAATTATCATTTTACAGAATACTATGAAAATAATAAAATCTACTTTGATTATACAATTAAAAAAGGTCCAGCTACGTCATCAAATGGACAATTTTTATTAAAACAGGTTGGAATTATAGAATAAGTATTGACAAATGACGAAATAATGTTATACTTTCTTTATAAAGTAGTTATCAAAACTATATTAAAAAGGAGTGAATATTATGTCAGATGGTATCGTTCAAATAAGAAAATTAAATAAACAAAAGACTATGCATGATATGTTTAAGCTTTCGTTTGGTGAAGAAGTAGGTAATGCAGTTAGTCATGGTGTGATGGCTGTTTTATATTTAATTATGTTACCTTTTATTTCATTATATTCCTATCAAAAAGGTGGCATGATTCGTTTTGTTGGAATTGCTATATTTATGACATGTATGTTTTTGATGTTTATAACATCAACTCTATATCATAGTATGCCATTTGGTTCAAAGCAGAAATATGTCCTTAGAAAAATGGATCATATTATGATTTATTTAGCCATTGCTGGTAGTTTTACACCTGTGGCGTTATGTGTTGTTGACGGCTGGTTATCTATATTTATATTAGTATTAGAATGGGGTGCAACCATTTTCGGTATTTTTCTTAAATCATTATCTAAGAAAGCTTATCCTATTTTGACTACTGTTATTTATTTAGTTATGGGTTGGAGTGCTTTACTGCTTTTACCTTCAATGATACATCATGTTTCATTTGTTTTTATATTGTTAGTTGTATTAGGTGGCATCATGTATTCTTTAGGTGTTATTTTCTATAGTCAACATAAGAATTATTTTCATTTTATTTGGCATTTATTTATTATTGTTGCAAGTTCATTACATTTTATTGCTTTTGTTTTCTTCATATAAAAAACGAATAGCAAAGCTATTCATCTATATAAAAAGTATCTAGCATCTTTTCTGCAATCATTTTGTATTGATTAGAAAGTGTACAAATATATAGAATCATTAGTGTTAATTGATCTTGATCATTAAGATTAAGATCATGTTCTTCAATGATTTGAGTTAAAGAGTTTGTTACTAAATGTGACAACTCTTTTTTGATATCTAGATATTGATTATAAATTGGTTCTATCTTATTTGTTTCTTTATGATATGGAGATAATATTTTTTTAATTTCTTGAATGGAAATGGTATTCTTTAGTGAATAAATTAGAAGCATTTGTAATATATGATCTTTAGAATATTTTTTTCCTTTAATTTTTTTGATTAATCCTTCTTTAGAATAATTATTAATCATGGTCTTTGTTAGTAACTTATCATCTGGATAACGTTTATTATCAGATAAATAAGTATCAAACAATGTCATAATTTGATCCATATAAAGATTTAAATCTGGTATATCTTGACTATGTAAATCACTAATATTTTCTATTTCGTTAATAATATCTATAAATTTTTCATTATTCATATTTTCACCTCTTATTAATCATAACTCAAAAAATAGAATTGTACAAGATATAGTTTGATAAACATTTTAATGTAGAGATGAAAATCATATCATATAAAAGAATTATTTTTCTTGAGATATCATGTTTTTTTGTTTATAATGGTTGTTGGGTGATATAAATGAAAAAGTTAGGTTTAACATCGAAGATGATTCTATTATATATAATAACAATTATTATTATTGTTGTTGGTGATCAATTAACGAAAGTGATTGTTAATCGTACATTATCCTATGGAGCTAGTTATCCTATTATAGATAATTTCTTTTATTTTACATATGTTCATAATACTGGAGCAGCATGGGGAATACTGGAAGGTAAATTGAATTTTTTCTTTTTAGTGAGTATTGTAGCGACTATTGGAATTGTGTATTATTTTATTCAATCACCTAGTTATCAAAAATTAACGAGGTTTGGTCTGATATTGGTATTTAGTGGTTTGATTGGTAATTTAATTGATCGAATGGTTTTTGGTTATGTAAGAGATTTTATTGATTTTCTTATTTTTGGTTATAATTTTCCGATTTTTAATGTAGCAGATATGGCTATTACCATTGGTATATTTTTAGTGATTTTTGAAACTGTGATAGAGGAGATTAAAATATGGAAATTATCAAAATCATAGTTGATGATTCAATGAAGGGTAGAATTGATAAATTATTAACCAAAGAATTGGATATGTCTAGAACACAAATTCAACAATTGATTAATGATCAATTTGTTTATGTTAATGATAAGAATGTTAAATCAAGTTATAAAGTAGAAAAAAATGATACTATTGAAGTCCATTTACCAGCTTTAAAAAGCACGGAGATATTACCAGAAGCTATTGATTTAGATATTGTTTATGAAGATAAAGATGTGATTGTTGTTAATAAGCCAAGTGGCATGATTGTTCATCCTTCAAGTGGTATTTATAGTGGTACATTGGTGAATGCTTTATTATATCATTGTAAGGATTTATCAGGAATCAATGGGATTATGCGTCCAGGTATTGTTCATCGTATTGATAAGGAAACAAGTGGGTTATTAATGGTTGCTAAGAATGATAAAGCGCATGCTTCATTATCCAAGCAATTAGAAGAACATACAGTTATTCGTCGTTATTATGCTTTAGTTCATGGTGTTATTCCTCATGACTATGGGCGTATTGAAGCACCAATTGGTAGAGATCCTCAAGATCGCCAGAAAATGACTTGTACGGATAAAAATGCTAAAGAAGCCGTTACAAATTTTAAAGTCATAGAAAGATTTAAAGATATGACATTGGTAGAATGTCGATTAGAAACAGGTAGAACACATCAAATACGTGTTCATATGCAATATATTGGATATCCTGTTTATGGTGATCCTAAATATGGATTACGTAAAGATGATCAATCACATGGACAATATTTGCATGCGAAAATACTGGGCTTTATTCATCCTACAAGTGGTGAGGAGCTTTATTTTGATAGTGATTTACCATTATATTTTGAAGATAGATTAAAGGAATTAAGATCGGAAATGGAGGTATAGCATGAATAAGATTATCAGCTGGGATCAATATTTTATGGGGGTTGCAAAATTATCATCTTATCGTTCTAAAGATCCTAATACTCAGGTTGGAGCTTGTATTGTCAATCCAGAAAATAAAATTGTTGGTGTTGGCTACAATGGTATGCCATGGGGTTGTGATGATAAGGATTTCCCTTGGGATAAACGAGAAGGTGTAGTTAATGATACTAAATATGCTTATGTTGTTCATGCTGAATTGAATGCGATTTTAAATAGTACACAAAATCTCCAAGGTTGTCGTATTTATGTATCTTTATTTCCTTGCAATGAATGCACGAAAGCTATTATTCAAAGTGGTATTAAAGAAATTATTTATGAAGATGATAAATATAAAAATACACCCACTGATATAGCAGCTAAGCGTATGCTACATTCAGCAGGTGTTAAATATACCAAAGTGCCTTTCTTTGATGTGAAAGTTTAAGCAAGTTTATAAAACTTGCTTTTTATAATATATATGATTGATAAATGCACATAAGATAATGGGAATGATATATAATATAAATAAAATAATACAAAAAATATAAGATAAAATATGATGAATAATCAAAGATACAAATATAGCTAAAATATAAATCAAAGTTGAACCAATTAGAAATCCATAAAAACCAATGATTTCATGACCAATAATTTTCTTTTGACTATCTTTCATATAACCAATTCTTTCTAATGAGGCAAAAGCTTTTTTTTGTACTTATTTCTGTAGAAAACTTAAACATAATTGATAATGACAATAAAATATTAATCACTACAAGCGAAAGTACAGCCATCATTATTTCTAATGCATTATCCTTGCCTTGTACCATCATTGAAACTAATAAAATATCACTAATAATTAATAAAACGATATTTGTCTTAAAAAGAGTGATATCATTTCGAATATTTCCTAGATAAATCAAATCGATAGGGCGATCAGTATGTGTTTGATGTGTACATTGATTAAGATAAGGTAAAACAATATAATTTAAGCATAAATAAAATCCAATCACACCTAAAATAGCTACAAATAAAACTGAATCAATATCATAAATAAGATAAATAGCACCACCAAAATATAAAACACATGCTAAAATAACAACAACTTTTTTGGATATTTGTAGATGATACAATGCTGGGAGGCTAATTGTTTGATGATTAATTTTATCATCATTAAGTAAATGGACAATACTATTACGATAAGCATATCCTAAATTTAGAATAGTACACCATATAATCACCATAAGTAAAATAACCACAGTAGCTCCTATGGCACCTGATTGCAGGGTTATATTGATAGCTGTATGAAGATAGTAGGACATAAAAGTGTTGAATAGAGGTAATAAACATAAAGCTAATATAATACCTATTGGAATTGCAATTAATAATAACAATAATGTTTGAAATAATAAAAACTGTGCCAATTGGAAAAACGTAGCACCACATACCAATTGAACAGCAAGTATTTTGGCTTTCTTTTTCACATAAAAATCATTTGCAAAAAATATTACAATTAAACATATAGCAACGACAAATATTGTAATATAACTTATAAGATCATTTTTATTATCAATAAAAGTAAAACCAATCATCTGATTATAAGAAAGATTAAAAAATAAAAATATAAACATTGAAGTGATGACAAAGGTCAACCAATAAAATAATGATCTTGAAAAGTCATCCTTAATAGATCTTATTGCTTCTTTATATATCATTGATGTAATGCTTCTTTTGACTCAGCTGCATTAATTTCAACAATATGTTGAAAATATTTCTCTTGAGTCAAATCCTTTCTTTCTAGTGTTTGTTCAATACGGCCATCTTTAATATAAATTAATCTTGATGAATAGGAAGCAATTAATGGATCATGGGATACCATAATAATGGTAACACCATTTTCTTGATTTAATTGTTGAAGTGTTTTTAATAATTCATTGGAATTAACACTATCAAGATTTCCTGTTGGTTCATCAGCAATGATAATTTTAGGATCATTAACTAAAGCACGACATATTGCAGCACGCTGTCTTTGTCCACCTGAGCATTCATGTGGATATTTTTTTAATAAGGTTTCAATGTTCATGTTTTTGGCTAATTTCTGTATTTTTTCGTTGATAATAGAAGGTTTAATCTTTTTTAGTGATAACGGCATAGCAATGTTTTCGTAGATAGTATGACTATCTAAAAGATTAAAATCTTGAAAAATAAAACCTAAATTTTCATATCTAAACTTACCAATCTCATTAGAAGACATGGTTCTTATTTCTGTTCCTTGAATATAAACCTTACCACTAGTAGGATTATCAATGGTAGAAATATTATTAATAAAAGTTGATTTTCCTGAACCAGAAGGTCCCATAATACATATAAATTCACCTTGATCACATATAAAATTAATATCATGTAAAGCTTCAAACTCATTTGATGTATGAATTCCATAAACTTTCTTTAAATTCATAACCTCTAAAACATGATTACTCATAAAATCCTCCTAAAATATAAAAGAAATGGCTAATGCCATTTCTACTGTTGATCACTTAATAAAGCTTTCACACGTTTTGTATTGGTGAAATTTAATTTAGCGACCTTTGTTAACATTCTTTCACCATATTTGGATGCAATTTTGGCGACTACAACATCTACATTAGAACTTGTACCACGACATAAGTTCATTTTCAAACTTTTTGTCATGTTGGCAAAATATTGCAAATAAGCATATCGAGAAAGTATTTCAGCAGCTAAAACAGCCATATAATTTGCTTGTGCATTTTTTTCAAACAACATGTCTTTGACAACAATAACCTCATTCTTTAAATAGTTGAAATAAGTTTTTGGAGAAACAAATTGATTGATCACTTTAACTCTCACATTTTGCTTTACTTTTTGTATAACATTTACCGTTGCCTGATTGTAAAGCTTTGATTTGATATTTGCCTGATTAAGACCACTTTGAACCATCTTATTATAGTGAGAATTATCTAATATTAATAAGCTATAAATCAGTTTATCTTTAATAATTTTGGCATACTTTATAATATCCTGATTGGATAACTTATCAATGTCATTAATTTCAAAACTCTTTAATAATTCTACATCCTCCTCGTTAACAAAACAAGCTACTACACAAATAGGTCCCAAATAATCACTCGATCCCGTTTCAGCACAGCCAATATGAGGATAAGGAAATATATCATAATGATCAGTTGGATCTTCTGCAAGTCTTTTAGCTAATTTTTTAGACCAGTGCTTTGCCTCATTTAAAGCATTTTCTCCCGTAAATTCAACTGTCATATCCTCTTTAGCAACAATATCACAACCAATAGCGTGTGCTTTAAATATCAAGTTAGTGTCATCAATTGGAACCATTTGACCATCATAAAACTTTTTCATTTTCTCCAATGTACTATTTCCAACTTTTAGTAATATAGGTTCCACGATAATCACCTCAATCTAATTTTAACATAAATTTTAATATTTTGATAGAAAAAAATTGATTTATCCTAATATTTTCATTATAATTATTGATTTTATTCTTTTATAACAACCTTTTTTGACAGTACGAAATGATAATGTTATAATAAATGCCACTGAGGAAGGTGTTAAATTTGCTAGATATCATATGTTTGATATTTATTTTAGGTATGGTTATATATGGTTATATAAAAGGTTTTATTATTCGTTTATATGATCTTATTGGTACAATTTTAGTAGTCTTTTTATCACGCCATTTTTGTAGTATATTAGCATCTCAATATACTATTTACCATTATGATACAACAGATCCATTATCTCTGATGTTTGGTCAAGTGATTAATCAGTTATTGATATTTATTATTTTATTTATCGTTTTATCTATTATAAAGAAATTATTTGGTTTGTTGTTGAAACCTGTTTTACTAGGAATTACTCATTTTTTCTCGTTGACAGCTTTTATTGATCATCTATTAGGTGCAATTATGAGTATTGCAGAAAGCTTGATTCTTATTTATCTTGTTATCTTATTTGTGATTATTCCGTTTAATAATGATCTTTTGATTGATTCAAAAATAGTTGATTATTTATTAGATGTTATGCCAGAAGTGAGTGAATCTTTTATAGAAATGGGTGAATGTTTAAATAGCGCAGAGATGAGTGATCAAATTGCTTTAAATATGTTGATGAGTGCTTATGATTTTGATGTTATAAGTGATGATGATTTAGTAACAATTATCAATGCAGAAATTATGAACAGTGACCAAGATCTTGTGTTAAGTGAAGGTCAATATGATAAATTGAATAATATTTTAAATGAATTAGGATATTCTCAGGATGATGTAAAAAGTATATTAGAGAATATTCATGTTGGAGAATAGAATGAAAACAATTTTTGAAACTTTAGAAATAGATCGTTTAAAAAATCAAATAAAATCCTATTGTGCATCAAGTTTAGGTAAGAGTGAAGTAGATAAGTTAAACTTTATTGATGATTTTGATGATTTGAATATTGCATTGAATAAAGTGGATGAAGCTATGCATTTAATTTCATTACAGGATCGTTTACCATTAGGTGGATTATATGATATTTCTAAGCTTATCGAACGTGCTAAACATGATGGAACATTATATGGTGATGAATTATTATTGATTGCAGCCCATTTAGAATGTATTGAAAATGTTAAAAATTATATGAATGCTTCAGATATAGAGACACCATTGATAAGTGAATTGGTTGATGGTTTAGTAGGGCAAATACATTTACTTAATGAAATACAAAGATGTATTACCCCTGAAGGGAATATGAGTGATCATGCATCCCCTGAACTTTATCGTTTGCGAAAGCAGATTCAATCTATGCAAGTGAACATTAGAAATAAAATGGATTCTATGGTAAAAGATTCTAAGGATTATCTTTCTATTGATAATGTTACAACTAGAAATGATCGCTTGGTTTTACCAGTAAAAGCCAATTATAAAAATGAAGTACAAGGTTTGATTCATGGTCAAAGTGGTACTGGTCAAACTTTATATATAGAACCTACAGCGATTGTAAATATGAATAATCAATTGGCAATTCTAATGCAAGAGGAAAAAGAAGAGGTTGAACGTATTTTATATCAATTGTCACAATTGGTTAAAAAACATTATATTCATTTTCATTATAATTTAGATATATTACAGGAATTAGATTTTATTTTTGCGAAAGGTCAATATGGTGTTATATGGGATTGTTGTAAAGCTACAATTGATGAAGATGGTAAAATATTGTCTTTAAGACAAGCTAGACATCCTTTTATTGATAAGAAAAAAGTAGTTGCAAATAATATTATTTTAAAAGATTATCGTATGTTATTGATTACAGGAAGTAATACAGGTGGTAAAACAGTGACTTTAAAAACAACTGGTTTGTTGTCTTTTATGGCTTTATCAGGTATGGTTGTTCCTTGTAGTGAGGCTATAGTACCTTTCTTTGATAATATTTATGTTGATTTAGGAGACGAACAATCGATTGAACAATCCCTATCTACTTTTTCATCTCATATGCATAAAATCATTGATATATTACATCATGCTTCAAAAAATAGTTTGGTTCTTATTGATGAAATCGGATCAGGAACGGATCCTCAGGAAGGAGAATGTTTAGCAGAAGCTATTCTATCAAAGTTTTTAGAAAAGAATTGTTATGTTTTAGCTTCAACCCATTTTGGTAAACTTAAAACATTTGCCTCTACGCATGAGTCTATAGGAATGGCATCTGTTTCATTTGATTTAGAACAAATGAAACCAACATATCACTTAACATTGGATAAAGCAGGATCTTCATATGCTTTAGAAATCGCTAGTATGTTGGGTATGGATAAAGATATTATTGAACATGCTTATCAAATTAAAGAAGAAAGTCAGAATGATTATGAAAAAATGTTAGAACAGCTAACATTGCAACAAGATCAACTCAATTTAAAACAACAAGAACTTCAACAACTTCTTATAGATAATCAAAAACTCCAAAATCAATATGAATCAAAAATGAAGCAAATCAATCATCAAAAAGATCAAATCATACAAAAAGCTAAAGATGAAGCCAATCAACTTGTAGACGAAGCAAAAGATAATATTGATATTATTATTGAAACAATGAAACAATCACAGATGAAACAACATGAAATTAATCAAGCAAAACATGATTTGAATGATATTCGTTTTATGGATAAGCAACAATTGGTACATCAAGATCATTCTTTGTCTATAGGAGATCATGTTAAAGTGATTCGTATGAATCGAGAAGGTGATATTGTTGAAATATTAAAGAATCAAATGCTTGTTGTATCAGTTGGAGGATTAAAAGTCAAGTTGCATCAAGATGAAGTGATTTTTATGCATTCTAAAACAAGAGTTAAAAAAGAAAAGAAAGCAACTGTTAGAAAAACAACAGTTAAAAAGACAGGAAATTATGAATTAAATATTATTGGAAAACGTTATGAAGAGGCTATGAATATGGTAGATAAGTTTTTGGATGATGCATTGGTTTTAGGTTATCCTCATGTGCGTATTGTTCATGGTATGGGAACAGGTGCTTTAAGAAAAGGAGTAAGACAAATTTTAGAAAAAAACAAAAATGTAGTATCTTATCGTGATGGTGGTCCTAATGAGGGAGGGCTAGGGGCGACCCTGGTGTATTTTGAATAATGAATCAAAATATTAAGGATAAATTAACACTGTTACCATTAAGTCCTGGATGTTATTTGATGAAAAATAAAGAGGGAACCATTATCTATGTAGGTAAAGCTAAGAAACTAAAAAATCGTGTAAATTCTTATTTTGTTGGTGTTCATAATTATAAAACAACAAAATTAGTTAGTGAAATCGAGGATTTTGAATATATTGTGACGGATAGTGAAAAAGAAGCTTTATTATTAGAAATCAATTTGATTAAAGATTATCAACCTCAATATAACATCATGTTTATGGATAATACTTATTATCCATATATTCAAATGACTAATGAAGAACATCCAACTTTAAAAATAGTAAGACATGCTAAAGAAAAAAAAGCTAAGCACTTTGGCCCGTTTCCAGATGCAAGTGCAGCTAGAGACACATTCAAATTATTGAATCGTTTATATCCATTAAGAAAATGCAATCATATCCCTGCTAAACCTTGTCTATATTATTCACTTGGACAATGCTTAGCACCTTGTATTAATGAAGTTGATCAACAAGAATATGTTAAAATAAAAAAATCTATTAGTAAACTAATGAATGGTGATATTAAGGAAAAAGTTGATGAATTAACTGAAAAAATGCTTACAGCTAGTGAACAAATGAGATATGAAGAAGCGAAAGAATACCGTGATCTCATTGAACATATTCAATATGTTACTGCTAAACAACATGTGCAATTTAATGATCATATTGATCGTGATATTTTAGGTTATTATATTGATCGAGGTTATTTAAGTATTCAATTATTTTTTATGCGTAATGGTAAATTACTGTCCCGTAATTTAGATTTACTTCCAGTGAGTGATAATGTACAAGATGATATTCAACAATTTATAGTTACTTTTTATCAAAATAATACGTTACCTAAAGAATTATTATTACCTAAAGATTTAGATATTGAATTGCTTAAAGAAATATTAGATTGTAAAATATTACAACCTCAAAAAGGTAATAAATATCAGCTTGTCAATATGGCCATAGAAAATGCTAAAGAATCTTTAGAAAAACAATTTGAATTAAAACAAAAAAATGAAGCTGCTACCATTGGAGCTATGCAACAATTAGGTGAATTATTACATATCAATACACCTCATACTATTGAACTATTTGATAATTCTAATATTCAAGGTGCTTATGCAGTAGCTGGAATGGTATGTTTTAAAGATGGTTTGCCTTCAAAGAAAGATTATCGTAAATTTAAAATTAAGACAGTTGAAGGACCTGATGATTATGGTAGCATGCGTGAAGTCATTTATCGTCGTTATTTTCGTGTTTTAAGTGAGGGGTTAACCCCACCAGATATGGTTATAGTGGATGGTGGATTGGGACAAATACATGCTGCTGTTGAAGTGATTGATAGTCTTAATATGAATATTACTGTATGTGGTTTGTCTAAAGATGATAAGCATTCTACAGCTATGTTATTAGATCGAAATGGACAACAAATTAAGATTAATCCTAAAAGTGAATTGTTTTTTTTACTAACAAGGATGCAAGATGAAGTTCATCGTTATGCCATCAGTTTTCATAAAAATGTCCGTTCTAAATCTTTGTTTTCATCTATTTTAGATGATATAGATGGTATTGGACCAAAACGAAAAAAACAATTACTTAATAAATATAAAAGTGTCAAAAAAATGAAGGAAGCCACACTAGAAGATTTACAAGAAAATCTTCCTAATAAAGTTGCTGAAGAACTCTACAATGCTTTACATGACACATCATCGTGATTTTAACATATATTAGCAGGGGAGGTTATCATGCATACCTTACTTACCAAAAGAGAGAAAGAAATATTTCATCTTTTAGCGTTGAATTTTTCAACTAAAGAAATTTCAAATCAATTAGGTATTAGTGAAAAAACGGTGCGTAATCATATATCTAATGTAATTTGTAAATTAGGTGTTCAATCTCGTTTGCAGGCGTTGTTAGAATTAGTTAAATTAGGAGAAATTGATTTATGAATCAATTTCTTCTCTTTTAAAATAGAAGATATTAGTATATAATGTAAAGCAGGTGATGACATGAAAATAAAAATTTGGCATCTGTTTTTGATTATTACACTGCTATTTGCATGTTCATTTTATGTGGTTAATCAGAGGTTTGATAAGTTTTATCGTGTTAATGGCATCAATAATGATAATCGTGTATTAATTGAAAAATATTTAGATGAGGATGAACAAACATACTTAATTGATAATCAAATATCAGTCGATTTGTTTATTGATTATTTAAAATATGATGATTTTTATTTACCTTATTATCAATATTATAATGCTTTAGCATCTTCATCGCATTATGATAGTGTTAATGATATATTAGATGTTGGTAATCAGTTAGCAGATCGTTTAATATATCTTTATAATAATAAGGCTTTTAGCTATGCTGATATTTTAATTAGTGATTATTTAGAATTGGCATTTTTGAATCAAGAAAACTTTAATTTTGATTATGTTGACTATTATGTTTTGTTAAAACCATTATATGATAAGGATGATTATAGTTTTGTGATTGATTGTGAAACTTATTTAGACTATCTGCAAAATGATGGTATTAATGAAGAACAATGGATGACGATTATGACAAATCTAACATCTTCTTATAACAAAGATACACTTTATGACTTATTTACTATTGAATTAGAAGAAGGTACACATATTGTTTATACACCTGATGAATTAACGACACTTGTTGATAATACACATTACATAGGACAATATGAAGCTAATGATCTAATATTATGTCAGGATATCTCTAGAGTTAGATATACTATGTATTTACGTAAAGATGCTTATAATGCCTTAAAAGAAATGTATGATGAAATAAGTGCTTTTAATGAAAACTTTCTTTTAAGAGAAGCTTATATCTCATATGATTCTCTAGATGATGGTGGTTATGATGAGTTTCAATTAGGTTTAAGTATTAATATAGGCGAAATAGGTATTAGTTATGCTGATTTTGAAGATACGGATTTATCATCTTGGTTAGAGAATAACAGTTATAAATATGGCTTTGTATTACGTTATCCAAAGCAAAAAGCATCAGTCACAGGTAATAGTTATGATGCACATATTTATCGCTATGTTGGTGTAGAAGCTGCTACTTATATGTATGAAAACAATTTAACATTAGAAGAATATTTAGGATCATTATCATTATGATCCTTTTTTTCATATTTAAAATAATATAACATATATTAAGACGAGGTGGTAATTATGAAGTTTAAAATTACTATGATAACGATGGTTATTTTTTTATTAGCATTTGTGAGTTATTTATATCTTCAAGAAGATATAAATAATACAGAAATGGATACTTATTTACAAACTGTTGTGTTTAAAGATAGTGATAATGAATTGATTCCTGTTTCGCTTAATTTCTATAGTGCTGTAGATATAGAAGAAGATGTTATGAATCGTTTGGAAATGATGAAATCAACGGAGATGGAAAGCTATGGGTTGTATCCTGTTTTTTCACAAGATTTAGAAGTTTTAGGTGTTGAACTTAATAATAGTGTTTTAACAATTAATTTTAATGATGAACTTTATAGTAATAATGCTTTAGATATTATTGAAACATTATCTTTTACTATGATTGATTATAGTGAAGTAGATACTTTAGAAATCCAAATAAATGGAGAAAATGTATCTTATCTTCCTAATAGTGATATTCCTTTATCAGCATTATCATCAACTTTGGGATTGAATAACTTTGAAGATACCAATAGTACTTACTTGCATAATACAACACCTGTAATGATATATCAAAACAAAAACATTAATGGTTATAACTATTATGTTCCCACAACTTATCGTATTAATGAAAACATATCTCTTTTAGAACAAGTTAATACGATTCTTCATTATATTCAAAATAATATTCAAGCATTAGATGCATCATTGAATGATGGTATTTTAACTATTGAATTAGATTCAAATATATTATTAGATAATGAAACCATTGATAAAGATCTAGAAGAACTCATTGTCTTATCATTAACTTCATTAGAGAATATTGATAATATAGATATCATTATCGATGGTCAATCCATATCAACAATCGAAACATCTGAAACCACTTACAATTATATAAAAATATAAATGGTATAAAACAATTCAATATGTTATAATATCAGCGGTGATAGAAATGAAAAAAATTGTTGTGATGTCTGATAATCATGGTGATGATGAAATGCTAGAATATATTTTAGAAAAGGAACCACATGCTGATTACTATGTTCATTGTGGAGATAGTGAAGCTTATTTTAAAGAAATGCTATCAGGTTATATTTGTGTTAAGGGTAATAATGATTGGGCTTTAGATCTTCCTAAAGAAGCCAAACTTATTGTTGAAGATGTCCCTATACTTATAACCCATGGTCAATATTTTGGCTATTTTAATAGAGAATTAGCAATGCGTAATATTCTTGAACAAAATGAATGTAAATTATTATTGTGTGGACATACTCATATGCCTATGTTTATTGAAGATTATCCTTATACCTATATTAACCCTGGATCAACAAGTTTACCTAGGGGTGGTAGTCAACCAAGTTATGCTATTGTTACTATCAATGGTGATAAAATACAATGCCAATTTAAAGAAATAAAGAGGAAGGCAAGATGGTAAATCTTGCTTTTGGTTTTATGTATTATTTAATTATTGTTTTAACCATTTTTATTGCTAGTAGAGCTGATTTAATGTATGATAATATATCCTATGTGGCTTCATTACCACATTATCGTATAATGGTTGTTGCTTATACCTTTATTTGCAGTTTATTTTTTGCCTTTAAGATGTATCAAATATATAAGAAATTTCATTATATTTATAAGTTTTGTATACCTCTTATCATCATAGCTGCTTTTTCTATGGCAATTGGATCATTATTTACTTATGGTGCTTCTCCTTTATATTCTAATATTCATGTTTATACATCTATTATTTCATGTATTATTTTTTTATTTCTATTATGTATTTATATGTATTTTCTATCAATTGATTATGTTAATATTTATTTAAAGTGTCATCATTATTTTTATTTTTCTATTAATATATTATTAGTATTGATTGTTGTTATGGGTAGAATTAATGGTATTATTGAAATTGTTTATATTTGTATTGTTTCTTTAACGTTAGCATATATGGATAAACAGCTATGCTAAAAAAATAAAAAAATGCTGTGCTAAAAAAATAAAAAAATGCTTGCATGATGTTGGGCGTTGTGCTATTATATATGAGCAGTAAAGAAACGTGTCTACGTAGCTCAGCCGGATAGAGCACACGCCTTCTAAGCGTGCGGTCGCGGGTTCGAATCCCTCCGTGGACGCCATTCATAAAATAAACCTTGTATTAATCAAGGTTTTTTATTACTTTAATTTTATTAAATTTTATCATATTTATTGATGTGAATCATAAAATATATTATAATTATGTTGTAAAAAGTATTGATTTATACTTTAAAAGCGGTTCTCACATCCAGTCAAAAGTGAACAATAAAGCGGTTCTCACATCCAGTCAAAAGTGAACAATAAAGCGGTTCTCACATCCAG
>JAJQFG010000104.1:0-60592 GCA_021201315.1 Erysipelotrichaceae bacterium | reverse complement strand
TCAAAAGTGATATTAAAAGAAGAGGATGTATATTTTGTGAATATACATCCTTTATTTAATTGATAGATTAGATGCTTTTTTAAAAATACATAGTCCCTCCGTGGACGCTATGTTTTTAAGAATATATATTTTATTATGATATTGTTTTGTGTAAAATTTTTGATGGAGGTTTTGAATTATGAAATGGTATGCATTAAATAAAGAATATGTTAACTATCTTAAGCAATTTGATTCTTTAGTTCCTAATATAGATTATACAGGCAGATTAAAGTGTTTTTTAGGAATTATATTCAAAAGTGATGATGGCTTTGATTATTTTGCACCTTTGACTTCGTATAAACCTAAGTTTAATTTTATGCATAATGACATAGATTTTTATAAAATTGTTGATGATAATGGTAGAATACTGGGTGCGATTGCAATTAATAATATGATTCCTGTTCCTGCTTCAGAATATTTTGAAGTTACCAAAGAAAATCTGCGCTTTTTGCGAATTTTTAGAAATAAAAGAGAATTAAATCAGTATTGGAAATTGTTGCAAAAAGAGCTATCCTTTATTGATGAATGCTTCATAATACATAATGCTAAGAAATTGTTTGAGTTTGTTACATTAAATCCTTATAGTCGTGTTGCACAACGATGTTGTGATTTTAAGTTATTAGAGGAAAAATGTAGAGAGTATATAATAAATAAAGAATAATATATTTTATATTTCTCGATAATCTTTATATTAATTTCCATATCAAAATCTAAAATATATGATATAATCATTGTATGGGGTGATCGATATGGCAAAACAACCAATAAATAAGAGTTTTCAATATGCTTTTGAAGGTATATTGACATGTATTAAAAAAGAGAGAAATATTAAAATACATTTGGTTATGATGGTTTTGGTTATAATATGTGGTTTTATTTTTTCTCTTACAAAGATTGAATGGATGATTTGTATTTTATTGTTTGCTTTAGTTATTTCATTAGAAATACTTAATACTGCGATTGAAGCTATTGTTGATTTATGTTCACCTTCTTATCATCCGCTTGCGAAAATTGCTAAAGATTGTGGTGCAGGTGCTGTTTTAGTAAGTGCAATAGCTGCAGCTATTATTGGATTAATGATTTTTATACCTCATTTATTAGCAGTTCTTTGAACTGTTTTTTTCACCTTTTATGATATTTGACATAATTTATATTGAGGTGGATATATGTTGATATATGTAAATCATGATGATATGCGATCTCTTCAATTGATGGATGATTTAACTAAGAAAGGTTATTATGTTACAGATAATTTACGTGATATGAAGTATGCTGATGCTATTTATTTAGGGTGTAAAGGGATTGATTTAAAGCATTGTTTGCATACGCACCAGGATACAATAGTTATTGATGATATTGGTCAAATGATTAAAAAAGGTACTTTTGTTTTTACACTTATGCATAATGATTATATGTTAAAATTAGCCAATGATTATGATTTTCATTATATTGCTTTATTAGATAATAAAGATTTTATAAGAAATAATAGTATTTTAACTGCCGAAGGTGTTATAAGTTATTTAATTAGTCATCGTCGATATCCATTATATGAGAGTCATATATTGGTTACTGGTTATGGTCATTGCGGAAAAGCTATTGTTGATTTATTAGAGGGTTTTCATGCTGAGGTTACTGTAGCGGTAAGAAATCAAAATCTTCAAGATGATATAGAATTAAAAGGTTGTCATTATATTTCTTTGCAAGATATTGATTTGATTGATACGGATATATTGATTAATACTATTCCTCATGTTATTATTGATGAAAATCTATTAAATAGGGCTAATAGAAATATTATGATTGTGGATATTGCATCATATCCTTATGGAATTGATCACCATACTGCTTTAAAACTTAATCTTAATAGTCAAATATTACCATCCATTCCTTGCCGTTATGCTTATGGTTATGCTTCTAAAATGATATGTGATATATTAGAGGATGTGTTATTATGCGATTAGGTGTAGCTATAACAGGATCTTTTTGTAGTATGGATGATTTGTTGTATGTTTTAGAAGAATTAAAAAATGATTATGATATTGACTTGTTTATGAGTGATCATGTTGATATGATGGATACTAGATTTAATAGTGCACAAGAGTTAAAAGACAAAATATATCAAATTATATCTTGTGAAATTCATCATACGATTAATGAAGCTGAAATATATGGACCTAATCATTTGTTAGATGCTTTATTGATATATCCATGTAGCAGTAATACACTTGCTAAACTTGCATTAGGAATCAATGATAATGTAATTACGATGCTTGTTAAATCATGCTTACGTAATGCCATACCAATTATTATAGGTATTTATTCTAATGATGTATTATCTTTAAGTGGAAAACATTTGTTAACATTATATAATCGTAAAAACTATTATATTGTACCAATCTATCAAGATAACTATAAACAAAAACCAAATAGTGTCACAGCCTGTAAAGAGAAAGTAAAAGAAACGATTCGAGAAGCATTAAATCATCAACAAATTCAACCATTTTTGTTAGGTTACAAGAAAATGTAGGTTAAAAATAATTTGAATGACATTGATTTATATGTTATGATTAACATACTGTATGGGACAATGATTATTTATAGTGAAAGGGTGAAATAATGAAAGATAAAATTCAATTAATTCCAATAGGTGGACAGGCTGAAATGGGAAAAAGCATGTATTGTTTAGAAATTAATGAAAAAATATTTATAATAGACTCAGGCTTTAGATTTCCAGATTCAGATAAACTAGGTGTAGATGTTATTATTCCTAGTTTTACATATTTAGAAGAAAGAAAAGATAGGATTGCTGCAATCATTATTACACATGGACATGATGATGTGATGGCAGGACTTCCTTATTTATTACAATCGATTAATGCACCTGTATATGCACCTAGTTTAACGGGTGATTTGATAGAACAAATGATTAATCGTTATTTAAGACATAATCGCAATGTTAATATTGATTTAGATTTAAGACGTGTGAATCGTAATGCCTCTTTAGATATTGAAGGTGTACAAGTGGAATTTTTCCCTGTGACACATTCTATTCCAGGTAGTGTTGGTGTGGCTTTTTGGACTGATAGTGGTTATATTGTTTATGGCAGTGAGTTTATAATAGATTTTGGTGCTCCTGAAGGCTTTAGATGTGATATTCAAAAGATGATGGAGATTGGTAAAAAAGGTGTATTGGCTTTGATGGTTGAATCATCAAGTGCTAGACATGAGGGATATACGTCTCCTAGCCATAAGTTAACGAATAAAATTGAAAG
Organism: Erysipelotrichaceae bacterium; assembly: GCA_021201315.1. Lineage (GTDB taxonomy): Bacteria > Bacillota_I > Bacilli_A > Erysipelotrichales > Coprobacillaceae > JAJQDJ01. The sequence continues at coordinate 57,281 of JAJQFG010000104.1, read as the reverse complement.
AATCTTTGAAGATAGTAGTGAACGTATTATTATTTCTAGTTTTGCACAAAATGTTTTCCGTACTAAAGAAATTGTTGAGTTAACGAAGAAATATAAACGTCAAATTGTTTTTTATGGTAGAGATAAGTATGATAATACAAATAGTTTACTAAGAATTGGTAAAGAATTAAAGAAACCAGTGATTGATGTTCCTGATAAATTATTAGGAGATAAAGATAAAATTGGTAATCCTGTTTATGATAGTAATTATGTTATTTTATTAAGTGGCTCGCCAACACGTATTTATCATGATATTTGCGATATTATTGATGGTGGTGATAAGCTTTTAAAAATCAGAGAAGGAGATACTTTTATTGTTGCTTCACCAGTTTTACCAGGGACTGAAAAAATTGCAAATAAAGCTCATAATGGTTTATATAAAACCGATGCTCATGTGTATTTATTAAAAAATAAGGATTTATTTTCAATGCATGCTTCTAAAGAAGATATAAATGTTATTATTCAAATCTTTAAGCCAAAGTATTATATTCCTATAAAAGGTGAATATCAGCATTTTATTTTTAATCGTCAGATTGCTTTAGATATGGGTATTGAAGATGAAAATATTATCTTATTAGATAATGGTGAACGTATTACATTTGAAAATGGAGAATTATCAAAAGAAAGAGATATTTTTGATATAGAAGATGTTATGATAGATGGTAGCGGTATTGGTGATGTTGGCGAAAAAGTGATTGATGATCGTATTCAACTTGCCAATGATGGTGTGGTTATTGTAGGCTTAACAATTTCTAAAGAAACTAAAGAAATTGTGGCTCAAACAGATTGTCAAACTAGAGGATTTGTTTATTTAAAGGATTCAGAATATGTTATTAAACATGTGATTGATATATGTGAAGAAGTTGTTGGTAAATTAAAAGAAGACCCAACCATAGAAATTAGCGATATACGTTATATGATGAAAGATCAATCCATGAAATATATTGTGAAAGAAACAGGAAAGAAACCTGTATTTATTGGGGTAGTTGTAGAAATATAGGCAAGATATATCTTGCCTTTTTTAAAAAGGTGGGAGTTTGATGGCTAAAACAAAACGAAAAAGAAAAAGCAAGAAAGATATATTTGAAGAAAACCTTAAAATAAGAATTATTTCTTTAATTGTTGTAGCTTGTATTATTATTGCAGCAATGAGATTAGGAATTATTGGTATAGCTATGAATAGTTGTGTCACTTTTTTGGTTGGAAATCTTTATGGTGTTGTTTATTTAGGATTACTGATAGGTTGTATATATACAATATATAAAGCTATGTTGCCTAGATTAGCAAGCCCTCAAGCTGTTGGTTTATATTTGATATTGGTTAGTATATCGATTATTGCATGTGTTCCAGCCAATCAAGATGCTAAAGGTATGGGAATGATTAATACTTATATTCAAAGTGGTACTTGGAATAAGGGTGGTATGATTGGGATGCTATTGTTTGGAATTTTGAGTAGTTTGTTTGATATTTTAGGAACTTTAATTGTAGCTGGTATTATTTTGATTATTGGTTGTGTTTTAGTTTTTTCGCGTGTTTATTTTAAATATAAATCTACTGCTAAGAAAAAGCCCAAACCAAAAAAAGTGAAAGAGCCAAAGATTAAAGAACCGAAGATTATTGAAGAAAAACCTGAAAAAGAAGATAATGTCATCATTCTTAGAGAAAAACCACGATTCTTTGATCCATTTGGTAAACCTAAGGATACCATTATATTTCCTGATGAAGTTTTTGATGATCCGATAGAGAAAAAACCAGTTAAGGAAAAAACTAAAGCTTTTGAAATTAATGAAGAGAAAATGAAAATAGATATTGTTGATAGTGATGAAAAAAAAGAAGTTCAACAAAACAAAGAAGAAATCAAGCCAGTTCATAGTGATGACTATAAACTTCCACCAATTTCATTACTACAAACACGTTCTACTAATCATGCTTCTAAAGAAAAAAATATTGCCAAAAATAATGGTATTCGTTTAACTAACGTATTGCAGGAATTTGGGGTTAATGCAACAATAGAAAATGCTTTCATTGGTCCAGCTATTACAAAATATGAATTAAAACTAGAAACAGGTACTAGAGTCAATAAAATATTACAACTTCAAGATGATATTAAATTAGCTTTAGCAACTGCTGATATACGTATTGAAGCACCAATACCTGGTAAACCTTATGTAGGTATTGAAGTACCTAATTCTACGCCTGCTGTTGTAGCTTTTAAAGATGTTTATAAATCATTAATGAATAATCCAAAATACACAGATGATAAATTAGTTGTAGCCTTAGGTAAAGATGTATCAGGTAATCCTGTTTATGCACATTTAGATAAAATGCCTCATTTACTTGTTGCTGGGGCAACTGGTTCAGGTAAATCAGTATGTATTAATACGATTATTACTTCGATATTGATGCGAGCAAAACCTGATGAAGTAAAACTTATTTTAGTTGATCCTAAGAAGGTAGAGTTATCTATCTATAATGATGTACCTCATTTGGCTTTTCCCGTGGTCACAGATGCTAAAAAAGCAGCTGGTGTTTTACAAGAAGTTGTTTCTGATATGGAAGATCGTTATGAAAAGTTTGCGAAAGTAAATGCTAAAAATATTCAAACGTATAATGAATATATTAAAAAACAAAATATGAATAAAGATCCTAATGATTGGTTGGCTTTAATGCCTTATAAAGTTGTAATATTAGATGAAGTAGCAGATTTAATGATGGTAGCTAGTAAAGTAGTAGAAGATTGTATCATGCGTATATCACAAATGGCTAGAGCAGCTGGTATTCATATGATAGTGGCTACCCAAAGACCTTCAACAGATATTATTACGGGTGTGATTAAAGCCAATATTCCTTCACGTATTGCTTTTGCAGTATCTTCTGGTGTGGATTCACGAACCATATTAGATACTACAGGTGCAGAAAAACTACTAGGAAGAGGGGATATGTTATTCTCTCCAATGGGTTCTTCTTCCCCAACACGTGTTCAAGGATGCTATGTAACTGATGAAGAAGTACAAGCTATTGTTGATTATATTAAAAATCAACAGGAAGTTGAATATGAAAAATCATTGGATACGATTAAAGCTGTTGATACATCTTCAAGCCACAACGATGACGATGAAGAAGATGAAGAATATGAAGAATGTCGTCAATTTGTCATTCAAGCTCAAAAAGCAAGTACGTCTTTATTACAACGTAAATTTAGAATTGGTTATAATAAAGCAGCTCGTATCATTGATCGATTAGAAGAAGAAGGGGTTATTGGACCTCAACTTGGAAGTAAGCCTAGAGAAGTGTATATTCGTCAATATAATGAAGAAGATGTATAAAGCATCTTCTTTTCTACTTTTTTTACCATAATTTACTAAACTCCCTTTTAATTTTGTTAATTTAATGTTAAAATGGTTACATAAATTTAAGGAGGAAAAGTAAAAATGAAAAAATTGTTTGCGTCTTTAGTAGCTTTATCTTTGTTGCTTGTTGGATGCGGTAGTGGTAGTGATGATGATTCTTCATCAACTGATGGTTTTGAAGTAGCTTTAATTACTGACTCTGGTTCTGTTACTGACAAATCATTCAACCAATCTGCTTATGAAGCTATTGAAGCTTATTGTGGTGAAGATATTACTTACAAGTATTATGCACCTCAATCAACTGATGATGATGGTCTTTATGCTACAATTGAACAAGCTATCGACAATGGAGCAAAAATTATTGTTACACCTGGTTTTAACTTTACAACTGCTGTAACTCAAGCTGAAGCCGATTTCCCTGATACAACATTTGTTGCTATCGATCAAACTGATTTGGAACCTACATCTAATACGATTAGTTATATTTTCGCTGAAAATGAATCTGGTTACTTAGTAGGTTATGCTGCTGTTAAAGAAGGTTATACTAAATTAGGATTCATGGGTGGTATGGCTGGAGATTCAGTTGTAAACTATGGTGTTGGATTCTTACAAGGTGCTAATGATGCAGCTGAAGAATTAGGCGTAGAAGTATCTGTTAACTATTATTATACTGGTACATATAGTGCTGATCCATCTATTAAGACTGCTTGTGATAACTGGTATGTTAATGATGGTGTAGAAATCGTATTCTCTTGTGGTGGACAAATTTGTTCTAATGTTTTCGCATCAGCTGAAGAAAATAGCGCTATGAGTATTGGTGTTGACGTAGATCAAGGTGATGAATCAACTACAGTTTTAACTTCTGCATTAAAAGGTGTTGGAGCAGCTGTTACTGAAGCTTTAGAAGCATTCTATAATGATTCATTTGAAGGTGGAAAAGTTGTTACTTTAACTGGTTCTGGTGATATGGTTTATAATGCAGATAAATTCACTACATTTACTCAAGAAGATTACGAAGCAATTTTAGCTAAGATTCAAAATTCTGAAATTGACTTATATTCTTGTGATGATATTACTGAAAACAGTAGTGATCCTTCTACTTATATTGATTTATCTAACGTTACAGTTAATTATCAATCTTAGTATACTTATAAAAAGGATTGTTTTGATTAAACAATCCTTTTTTCGATATTTGAATTTATTATTTTCAAATATTGTAAATTCATGTATAATGGTGAAGAAAGGAGTGAGATAATGGAGTATGCAATTGAGATGCTTAATATCACGAAAGAATTTCCAGGTATTAAAGCAAATGACAACATCACTTTACAAGTGAAACGCGGTGAAATTCATGCTTTATTAGGTGAGAATGGAGCAGGAAAATCAACCCTCATGAGTATTCTATTTGGTTTATATCAACCTGATATTGGGGAAATACGTATCAATGGTGAAAAAGTTACAATTAATGATCCTAATGATGCTAATAAATATAATATCGGGATGGTACATCAGCATTTTAAACTAGTTCATAATTTTACGGTACTAGAAAATATTGTTTTGGGAGTAGAGGAAACAAAGAATGGTGTTTTGAGTTTGGATAATGCACGCAAAAAAGTAATGGCTTTATCTGATCAATATCATTTAAATATTGAACCTGATAAATTGATTTCTGATATTACTGTTGGTATGCAGCAACGTGTTGAAATCATGAAAATGTTATATAGGGACAATGAAATTCTTATTTTTGATGAACCTACAGCAGTTTTAACACCTCAAGAAATTACAGAGTTAATGGGGATTATGAAGGGATTAAAAGCTGAAGGTAAGTCTATTATATTTATTACTCATAAGCTTGATGAAATTAAAGAAGCAGCTGATCGTTGTACAATTATTCGTAAAGGACAATACGTTGATACGGTTGATGTAGCTACAACTAGTAAAGAGAAAATGTCTGAAATGATGGTTGGACGTAAAGTTAACTTTAATGTAGAAAAGGGAGAAGCCCATATTGGGGAAACTGCATTGAAGTTAGAGAATGTGTCTTATTTACCTAGACATGCTACTAAGAAAGTTTTAAATAATGTTTCTTTTGAAGCGCATAAGGGTGAAATCACATGTATTGCTGGTATTGATGGCAATGGTCAAACGGAATTAGTTTATGCGATTTATGGTTTGATTAATCCTACTGAAGGTAAAATCATTATGAATGGTAAAGATATAACTAATGAATCTATTCGCCAAAGAACATTGGATGGAATGGCTTGTATTCCTGAAGATAGACATAAACATGGTTTGGTTTTGGATTATAATTTGGCTGAAAATATAGTTTTAAAGAATTATTTCCAAAGTCCTTATTCTAATAAAGGAATTTTAAATTTCAATAAGATTTATGAGCATGCTAATGAATTAATTGAAAAATATGATGTGAGATCTGGTGAAGGTGCATATTCTATCACTCGTGGTATGTCTGGTGGTAACCAGCAGAAAGCAATTATTGCACGTGAGATTGAAAGCGGTGCCGATGTTTTGATTTGTGTTCAACCAACACGTGGTTTGGATGTTGGTGCTATCGAGTTTATTCATTCTCAAATTGTCAAACAAAGAGATGAAGGCAAGGCCGTATTATTAATTTCATTAGAATTAAGTGAAGTATTATCTGTTAGTGATCGTATTTTGGTTATGAGTGAAGGCGAAATTGTGGCTGATGTTAAACCTGAAGAAACAACAGAACAGGAATTAGGTTTATATATGTCTGGAAGTAAGAGGGGTGTAGGATATGAGAAATAGACCAGGATTTAAAGTATTTTTATCATCTCTTATTGCCATAGCTGTTGGTTTGTTAGTAGGATTTATCATTATTATGGTAACAAATCCATCACAAGGTTTGAGAGCTTTTGGTATATTGGCTCAAGGTGGTTTTTATAAGGGCTTACGTAGTACAGGAGATGTTTTATATTATGCAGTACCTATTATGATGACTGGTTTAGCTGTGGCATTTGCATTTAAATGTGGTAACTTCAATATTGGTGTTACTGGTCAATATACGATGGGCGCTTTTACAGCATTATTCTTAGCCATTAAACTAGAAGGTGTTATCCCTAGTGCTATTTTATGGATCATTTGTTTACTTGCTGCTGCTGCGGCTGGAGCACTGTGGGCATTTATATCTGCTGTAATGAAAGCTTACAAAAATGTTAATGTCGTTATCTCAGGTATTATGCTTAATTATATTGGTATGTTGTTAACAGTTGACTGGGTTAAGCGTTTTATCTTTGATCAAGGCAAGTCTCGTTCTTATACTGCCAATATTGCTGTTCCTAAATTTGGTTTAGATAAGATATTTGGTGGATCTAGTATTAATGGTGGTACTATTATTGCAATATTAGTTTGTATTTTAGCTTGGTATATTTTAAATAAAACAACATTTGGTTATGAATTAAAAGCTTGTGGTCATAATGTTGATGCTAGTAAATATGCAGGTATGAATGAAAAAACATGTACAATTATGTCTATGGTTTTGGCTGGTGCTTTTGCTGGACTTGGTGGAGGCTTGACATATATTGCTGGATCAGGTAAAGCTTTAGCAATTACAGAAACAACTTTAGCTGAAGGTTTTAATGGTATACCGGTTGCATTGTTAGGTGCAAACAGTCCACTAGGATGTATTGCAGCTTCAATATTTATAGCTTACATTGATTTAGGTGGTACATATATGCAAGCATGCAATATTCCAGTTGAAATTATTGATGTTATTGTAGCTGTTATTATTTATTTTAGTTCATTCTCATTATTAATTAAATCATTCATAGATCAATTTATGGATAAACATCCTAGTAAAAAAGATCAAAAGAAAATAGAAAACGAAGGAGGTAGCGAATAATGTCATTGATTTATTTCTTATTTAGACAAACTTTATACTTCGCTATTCCATTAATGATTGTGGCTTTAGCTGGTATGTTTAGTGAACGTAGTGGTGTTGTTAATATTGCTTTAGAAGGAATTATGATTTTTGGTGCTTTCTTTGGTGTTTACTTTATTCATATAATGCAATTGAATGGTACAATGAGTGGTATGACATTATTGTTTTGTGCTTTATTGGTTGCAGGTTTCGTTGGAGGTATATTTGGTTTACTACATGCGTTTGCTTCTGTTACCTTGAAGGCCGATCAGACAATTTCTGGTACTGCCTTAAATATGCTTGCACCAGCTTTTGGTTTATTCTTTGCAAAAACTACTTTGGATGGTGTTTCACAAGTTTTATTTACGAATGAATTTAGAATTACAGCGGTGCCAGGATTAAGTAGTATTCCTGTGATTGGTGATTTGTTCTTTAAGAATTGCTATGTTACAACTTTATTAGGTGTAATCATTTTAGTTGGTTCATGGTTTGTAATGTATAAAACTAAATTTGGATTAAGAATAAGAGCATGTGGTGAAAATCCATCTGCTGCTGATGCTGCTGGTATCAATGTTTATAGAACAAGATATATTTCAGTTATCATTTCTGGTATCTTAGGTGGTATTGGTGGTTTAATTTATGTTATCCCAATTGCCACTGAATTTGAAAGTGATGTTGCTGGTTATGGTTTCTTGGCTATGGCTGTACTTATCTTTGGTAACTGGAAGCCATGGAGAATTGCGGGTGCTGCTTTCTTCTTTGGTTTAATGAAAACATTATCTTATTCATATACATCAATTGGCTTCTTGAATGCTTTAAATATGCCTGGTGTTGTTTATAAGCTTATTCCATATGTCGCAACTTTAATAGTTTTAGTTGTTACTTCTAAGGATTCTCAAGGACCGCGAGCCAGTGGTGTTCCTTACGATAAATCATCGAGATAATTGGTCAAGATATTTCTTGACCTTTTTTGTTTAACTTTGATGAAATAAGAGTATAATAGGAGTATACAAAAAAGGAGGATTTATGTGAATTCAAGTTATCAAATGCAGGGATATACTTTGCATCTTATTCCTACAAAAAAATTTAAGACAATCAATATATCATTACGCTTACAGAGTCCTTTAACAAAAGAAAATACAACATTAAGGACATTGTTAACATTTGTATTGATTGCAGCTACAAATAAGTATCCAACAACGAAAGATTTGGCTTCTTATTTAGATGATAACTATGGTGCAAGATTATCAACAAATATTAATACGAAAGGAAAATCACAAGTTATTAATCTTCATACAAGCTTTGTGAATGATGTTTATTTACCTAATCAAGAAAATTTATTAAAAAATATGATTGAACTTATAAGTGATATTTTATTTGATCCATATGTAAAAGATAATGCTTTTGATGAAGAAATCGTTGAATTAAAGAAAAAAGAGTTAAAAGCAAGATTACAGATGGATAAAGATGATAAGTTTACTTATTCTTTGGATAAGTTGTTTGATTATATGGGTAAAGATTGTGTATTGGGTATTCCTAATACGGGTTATGAAGATAAGATTGATGAAATTACGAGTTCTGTTTTATATCAATATTTTTTAGATTGTATTAATTATGATAAAAAAGAAGTTTATGTTATTGGAGATATTGATGAAAATATTGTTGATTTATTTAATCAGTATTTAAGATTTCCTGATAATAATGTGATTTATGATTCATCATATATTTATGAGAATAACAAAGAAGAAGTATTAGAAGTCATTGAAACCCAAGATATTACACAATCAAAATTGAATATGGGTTATAGTATTGATATAGATTTTAATTCTAAATATCATTATGCTTTTACTGTTTTTAATGCAATATTTGGTGGCTTTTCACAATCTAGGTTGTTTAAGGTTGTGCGAGAGGAAAATAGTTTATGTTATTATGTTTCCTCTAGTTATGATGCTTTTAATGGTATTATGATTGTTAATGCTGGTATTGAAGCTGATGATTATGAAAAGACTAAATCATTGATACAACAACAACTTGATGATTTAAAATCTGGTCATATTGAAGACGAAGAAATAGATTTAGCTAAGATGATGCTTAAAAATTCACTTATGAAAACAAGGGATGAACCTAATAGTATTATTTCTTTAGCATATAATCGTGATATTGTTGGTAAAAAGGAAAGCAATGAAGAATATATTGATAAGCTAATGCAAGTGAGTAAAGAAGACCTTATTAAAGTATCTCAAAAAGTTCAATTAGATACCATATTCTTCTTAACTGGAAAGGAGTATTATGGAAATCATTAGAGATGATAATTTACAGGAGAATTTATATTTTGAAGAAATGAAAAATGGCTTGAAAGTATATTTACTTCCTAAACCAGGCTTTTCTAAGACTTATGGTTTATTTTCTACAAGATTTGGATCAATTGATACTACTTTTATACCTCTAAATGAAACAGAAATGATAACTGTTCCTGATGGTGTTGCACATTTTCTTGAACATAAGATGTTTGAAATGAGTGATGGTGATGCTAGTGATAAGTTTGCTGCTTTGGGTGCACAAACCAATGCTTTTACTTCATCAACGCGTACCGCTTATTTATTTAATACAACGAGTCATGAAAATGAATGTATTGAGTTGTTACTTGATTTTGTTCAAGATATATATTTAACGGATGAAAATGTAGAAAAAGAAAAAGGGATTATTAATCAGGAAATTGGTATGTATGATGATGATCCTGATTGGCGTTGTTATTTTGGCAGTATCCAAAATTTATATAATAATCATCCTGTCAAAATAGATATTGCTGGTACGGTTGAGACAGTTGCTCAAATTGATAAAGAAATATTAGAAAAGTGTTATCATACATTTTATCATCCAAATAATATGATGTTATTTGTAGTGGGTAATATCAACGCAGAAGATACAATGAAACTGATTAGAAATAATCAAGATAAGAAGCATTTTGATAATCCACAAGAAATTATTCGTAAAGAAGTTAAAGAAGATGATACAGTACCTATAAAAGATAATGTATTGCATATGGATGTTATAATGCCAAAATTAATTGTATCTATTAAAGTTAATGATATTTTAAAAGATCCTAAATTGAAACTTAAAAGAGAATTGGCTATGAATGTTTTATTAGATCTCTTATTTGCGAAGAGTTCAAATATTTTTGAATCATGGAGTAGAGAAGGTATTATTAATGATAGTTTTTCTGCTAATTTTACACAAGAAAGGGATTATTCATTTATTCAAATTGGTGGTGATAGTGATAGCGTAGATGAATTAAAGAAAAGAATATATGATTTAATTGATCATATGGATTCTTATAAGATTGACCAAAATGATTTTGAACGTGTTAAAAAGAAGAATATTGGTCAATTAATTGGTATCTTTAATTCGCCAGAAAGTATTGCTAGTATGTTTAGTCGTTATTATTTTGAAGGTAGTATTATATTTGATTTAATTCATACATTGAATGATTTAACATTAGATGATATTTATGAATGTCAATCATTGTTTAATAAAGAATATACAAGTTCATTTTTGATTAATAAAGAGTAGTGAGAACTGCTCTTTTAATTTATTAAAAAAATTTTTGGAATAGATACGAAATTCCCAAATCTACCTTTATTTAACGTCTTTGATTTGCTATAATCTAATTACCGGTAAATTGAATACATCAAAAATGATATTGTTTGAATTAAATTTTTAACAAAGGAGATTTGCGATGAGAATTAATGAAATTAAACAAGGATTAAAAGATTATAATTATCTACCTTCTAAAGAAATAGTATATGCTTTGTCTGGTGCGATTAATAATCATTATCCATTACTTGTTGAAGGTGACCCAGGTGTAGGTAAAACAAGTTTAGCAATTGCTACTGCTAAAATGATTGATGCACCATTACTCAGAGTTCAATTTTATGAAGGATTGACTGCTGATAAGATATTATATGATTATGATTATCAGCGTCAATTATTAACTATTGAAGCAATTAAAAGTACGTTAGAAAATTTGTTAAAGGATAAGAATATGGATGATGCTTTTAATATAGCTAAATGTATTGATTTTTATGGTAAGGATTTTATTATCGCAAGACCAATTTTAAAATCAATTTTATCTGATAAGCGTTGTGTATTACTATTGGATGAAGTTGATAAAGCTTCTGAGGAAATTGAATATACATTATTAGAATTCCTGGATACCTATAGTATAAGCATTCCACAATATAAAACAATTTGTTGTAATGATGATAAGAAACCTATTGTATTTTTAACTTCTAATAATTATCGTTTAATGTCGGATGCTTTAAAAAGAAGATGTAATTTTTTGTATATTCAATCTAAAACAAAAGAAGAAATGTTTGAAATTTTAAAGATGCAATCTCATGTATCTGAAAAATTATGTTTAGGCGTTGCTAATTGTTTAACTAAAATACAAAAATTATCCCTAAAACAAACACCTTCTATATCAGAAGCTATTGATTGGGCACAATATATTTATGAAAACTATGATCAAAATAATATGGATGATCTTGATCATTCCATATGTGCATTGTTGAAAAATAAACAGGATCAGGATGTTGTATTAAATATGAATATATTGGATGATTTAAAGCATGATTTAACATAAGGAGTGTTTTATCATGATTACAGATTATATTGTTGATTTTTCTTCATATTTGAATGCTCATGATGATGGCTTTGCTATTATGAGTGATAAAATTAAACGTTTTTTTGAGATAATGGCTGATGATGATTTGGATTTTACCAATACTGATGATGTATTAGGTATTATGAAAGCTGTGTTTTGTAGTAATTATCAACAATATATACTTATTGATGATTATTTCAAAAGCTATTGGTATGATAAACAAAATTATGAAAGTATTTCTTTGCTAACAAAGCAAAAACAACATTGGCAAGATCAATATGATGTATGTTATAAATCTTACCATAATTATTTAGAAACCTTGAATCATTTACAGCAACTTATGGCTAATGAATTAAAAGCCATTGAAAAAGAAATATATGAACATCAGGATAAATATATCGATATTCAAATGCCTCCAATCAAACCAATTAAATTTACTAAAAAAGAACAATCTTTGATTGACAAAATATTAGATAATAATCAATCATATGAGTTTTCCTTATCAATATGTGAAAAAGAAATGATGATAGATATTTTTAAAGAGTATAATGAAAGTATTTTGTATGAATGTGATGAATCATTATTTAAAAATATAAAAATGAATATTGTTAAATTAAGTGAAGAGGCTCTAGAAAATAATGATTTGGAATTATTTGATAAGATGAATAATTTTTTTAAGTTAATTGATAAACTCATCAAACAAAAACATTTTCAAAATCATTTAGATATTAAATATAACGAAGATATTCAAAATCATTTAGATTTAATTATTAGAGAAAAACAAAAAGATGTGCGATTAAACTATGATAAACAAATAGAAATATATCATAATCAGTTAAAAGAACTAAAAAAGAAACATGAGCTTATCCAAAATAGATTAAAAGAAATTAATGAGCAGATTAATTATAAGAATCACATGATTATTGAAAAAGATCAAAGTCTTTGTCATAGAGATGAATTTATAGGTAAAAATTCAGTTCAAGCATATGATTGTACTATTGATCATATGCAAGATATACTTGATAAAAAGTTTAATACTTTATCTGAAAATGAAAAAGAAGATATATATTATTTTATTAAAAAGAATGTTGTGAATTTTAAGACTCGTTTTTCGCGTCATATTCAAACAAACGAGATAAGAAAAATTGATATGCAGACAACAATTCAACATGCTTTAAAAACTGGTGGATTACCACTTGAAATTTCTTATCTAAAACCAAAAGCAAATAAAACCAATATTATTTTGATTTTAGATGTTTCTGGTTCATGCAAAGATGCGTCACAAATGATGCTAACTTTTATGTATATTCTTAAATCTATTTTTCCTAGAGGATGCCAAACTTTTGCTTTTGTAGATTCACTTTTTGATATTTCAACCATTATGGATTCTGACAATATAGCTACATCTATTGAAAAAACATTGAATCTTATTCCACGTCATGGTGTTTATTCCAATTATTTTGTTCCATTCAATAGTATTTGGAATGAACACCGACAAATTTTTACTTCTGATAGTATTGTTATAGTTATTGGTGATGCTCGTAATAATCATAATCCTACTGGAGAAGAAATCATGAAAAACATAGCTAGACGTGTTAAAAAAGCTTATTGGTTGAATACTGAATCTTATAATAAATGGAATACAGCTGATTCGTTAGCTTCTTTATATGGAAAATATTTTAATATGCATGAAATGTTAAATGCAAAAGATCTTATCCAATTTATACAAAATCTTATATAGGGAGGCTGTTCTATGGCTAAAACGCAATATACAATTACAAAGAGCTTAAGAAAAAAATATAAAGCAATCATTTCATTCGTTGAAGAAGCTTATAATATGAATATTGTAGCTTTAAGAATGAGTTTGAAAGGTAATTATATTTTAGTAGGTGATTTAGAAGAAATATGTATAAATAAGCAAACAGTTAGTACTGATGTAAAAAAATTATTTAATGTTATAACATGTCCTAAAACAGACATAACTGATGTGGAATCTATTGAAAATAAAAAACCAATAGAAATAATATTAACTTTATCTATGCAAAATAATTTTCAATTACTTTTAAATTATATGCAACAGCATTTTTCTCCTCAACCAATATCTGTTATTCAAAAAATATTTTATGATAATCGTGATACAATAACTTGTTATGGTATGCGTGATTCTATCAGTTTATCAAAATCAGCGTTGCAAAAAGATAATTCTATGTTCGAAACTTTGTTTAATTTATTGATGGATGAAACAAGACGTGATGATAAAAATGAGTTGATATGTGTATCCTATTTATTTGAGCATGGGAAGGACATTATAGCTCTTATTGAACCTAAATATATGTCTTTTATAGGTATGCATATTAAAAAATTAACTTATGAGAATCATGAACTTAAATTATCATATACATTTTGTTCGCATTCATTTAAAGCTAAAATCAATCAAAAAGAACTTGCTGCTTTAATGTCTAATGAACATGTTAAAGATGATATTGCATCAATATTGATCAATGAAATTGATAAGAAAATGTTAGGATATAGGGATAAATATAATCATTATACAAAATTATTTGCTAAAGATAATGAGTCCTATTTGATATTGCAATATTTAAATAAAATGATTAATCAGCATTTTGATGTATTATTGGTAATAGAATATCACCATATATCTTTTGTCTATGAGAATTGTATGTATAAAGCAGAATATCATATTTTAGAGAAGTTAAATCCTTTAATTTATAGTATTCAAAAAGAAGAAATATATAATGGATATTATAATTATGATATTGTTATTAATAATGATAAAGAAATGAATCAATTTATTAATATGACTTTATCTGAATTATCTTGCATTCCTTTTATTCAAGAATCTTATGATAAGTCTACTTTATCAGCGTTTGATTTAACTTATAATCAAATGGTTGATCCTTTAATAAATGGTTTATACAAGCAAGATAATGATAAGCCTAAATATAAATTATTAAATGATTTAGAAGTTATTTATGATAAAAATATTTATGGTGTTTGTTGTAATGGTGAAATTGTTATGAATCATGAAATAGAGATAATACTGAATGATTACTTACAACAAGCCTATGTAGAAGCAAAGAGTTATCTTTATAGTTTGTTTCATGAATTGAATATAGATTTAAAGATGATGAGTTATATAGAAGGAAAAGGTTTGTTATATGGAAAGACTATGATTTGTTATGGTGATATGTTATTACAACAAACATATGTCTTGGATGGGGGGATGCTACAAAGAGGATTATGATAGATGGTGTCATAATATAAAATATGAATTATTAGATTTTATAGGAAAGTATCAAATTGATTATCAAAAGGGAAATGATAAATCACTCAACAAAAATGCCAATGTTATATGGTGATAGAATGATTCATGATTTATGTTTATTTATAGTTGAAAATGAAGAATGCATCACGCGTAAAGCTATTATTCAAGCTATGCGAGGGACAA
Organism: Erysipelotrichaceae bacterium; assembly: GCA_021201315.1. Lineage (GTDB taxonomy): Bacteria > Bacillota_I > Bacilli_A > Erysipelotrichales > Coprobacillaceae > JAJQDJ01. Next base: position 41,862 of record JAJQFG010000104.1, on the reverse strand, counting down.
AAATACAATTACATGTGGATATTCGTTATACAAAAGGCTCTGGTATTTATAATATATTTAAAGAAGAAGATATATCTCATAAAATTGATGTTTTGATAGAAAATCATATAGTATATGAGAAATATGTCCATAATCTTGATTATAGCTTTTATATGCTTAAACCATATGATGAAGCTTATATAATCGCTAAAAGACGTTATTATGAAATAGATGAAACTTATAATAAGTATCATCATAAAGAAGTCTTAAATGATTATGAATGTGAATTAATATTTCATGATATGGTTAAAAAAGATATATTAGAAACACAGGATTATCTTAATATATATCAATTATGTGATAATATTCAATTTTATTGTTTCTGTAAAGATGAGATTCTTCATATTTTTCATGAATGTCCTGAAAATATTAATAAAATGCTAAGAATGTATTACTCTATAGAAAATGATAAGATGAAGAGAAAAATATTAAGACAAATTCTTAAATCTTAGTTTTTCTTATGTTAATAAACTTTTATTTTTTTAAAATCCTACCCCTAAAGTTTGTTTACATCTTTTTAAATTATGATATAATGAAATTGACCTAAGAGAATATATGTATTTCCTACGCTATAGATACGGGAATCTGATTGTTGTTTAGTGGTGTTGAAGGCCTTTCGTTGAATAGGAATCCTAAAATTAGACACAAGATACCCACCTGCATGTAACAGGGGTTAATCTAAAACACTCTTAGGTTTGAAAAAGTATTGATTTTATCAATACTTTTTAATTTACAGTAAGAGTTTTGCTTTATTTTTACTTGACTTTTTTTGATAAATGGTTATGCTATTATTGTAAATTATGGAGGAAATATGGCTATTGATGAAAAATTAATCGCAGAAATAAATGAATTGGCACATAAAAGCAAAACTGTTGGTTTAACTGAGAAAGAGAAGACTAGACAACAGGTTTTGCGTCAGGAATATTTAACAGCTTTTAGAAGTGGTTTTAAGCAACAATTGAAATCAATTAAAGTTGTGGATGAAAAGGGTAATGATATTACACCTGAAAAATTAAAGAGAGAGAAAAACATTAATTAATATTTAAAATAAGTTGACAAATGTTGTTGTTCAGCATAAAATATTGACATAAACTACTATTAAATACTGTGAAAAGAAGCGTAGATTATCGAATAAGCTTAGAGAGTTTCTGGTTGGTGTAAAGAAATGTTAGGAGATAGTTGAATTCATCTTGGAGTTGGCAACTGAAATAAAAGTAGGCTTGTCCGGTTATGCCCGTTAAAGCATCAGAGTATGAACCAATATGGCGTACTCGGTAAGGTCTATATAGTGATATATAGATGAATTAAGGTGGTAACACGAAGATGATATCTCTCGCCCTTATGGATGAGAGTTTTTTTATTTATGGTATAGTTTAAGGAGGAAGAGAATGAATCAATCAGAATTATCAATTGCAACTATTAGATCTTTAGGAATTGATATGATTAATAAAGCCAATTCAGGACATCCTGGTATGGTTTTAGGATCTGCACCGGCTTTATATACTTTATTTACGAATGAACTAAAAGTGAATCCTAAGGATTCTTCATGGTTTAATCGTGATCGTTTTGTACTTGCAAGTGGTCATGCTTCTGCATTATTATATAGTTTACTTCATTTATCTGGTTTTGATTTATCAATGGATGATTTGAAACAATTTAGACAATGGAATAGTAGGACTCCAGGTCATCCTGAATATCATGTAACTGATGGCGTTGATGCTTCTAGTGGTCCTTTAGGTCAAGGTATACCTACTGCTGTGGGGATGGCTTTAGCAGAACGTTATTTAGCGAATCGTTATAATAAAAAGGATTATAATATTATCGATCATTATACGTATGTTTTATGTGGAGATGGTGATATGGAAGAAGGCGTGACTTATGAGGGTGCTTCTTTAGCTGGTCATTTATCTTTAGGTAAGCTTATTGTATTATATGATTCAAATCATGTTACATTGGATGGTCCATTAGAATTAGCATTTAGTGAAAATGTGAAAAAAAGATTTGAAGCTATGGGATGGCAAGTGATTAATGTTAATGATGGCAATGATACTGAAGCAATCTTAAAAGCTATTAAAAAAGCTAAGAAAGATGTTTTTAAGCCAACACTAATTATTATGGATACAGTTATTGGTTATGGTTCTATAAATCAAGGTACTAATACAGTTCATGGAGCTCCTTTAGGAGAAATAGATGGCAAAAATGCTAAGTTGTCTTATGGTTTTGATCATGAGGATTTCTATGTTCCTGATGAAGTATATGATGATTTTAATAGTAAAGTTGCTTTAAGAGGGCAAAAACAATATAAAAAATGGCAAAAACTAGTAAATAACTATAAACAAAAATATACTGCTGAAGCAAAAGAATTAGAAGATGCGATTAATGATCAATATCATTTAGATTATGATGAATTGATGAAACAATTTCCTGAGGGGACAAGTGAAGCTACACGTGTAACTAGCGAAAAAATCATTAATGAAATTGCTAAACAGAATCCTAATTTCTTATCCGGTACAGCTGACTTAGCTTCTTCTACTAAAACCGTCATTAAAGATGGTGGACGTTTTGGTTGTGATAATTATGCAGGTAGAAACCTTTATTTTGGTATTCGTGAGTTTGCGATGGTTTGTATCATGAATGGTATTACTTTGCATAAGGGATTAAAAGTAGCCTCTGGAGGTTTCCTTGTTTTTAGTGATTATTTTAAAGCTGCTTTAAGAATGTCATGTTTAATGAAGTTACCTATTATATTACCTTTATCACATGATTCTATTGCTGTAGGTGAGGATGGGCCAACGCATCAACCAATTGAACAACTTGCTATGCTTCGTTCAATGGTTAATTTGCAAGTGATTAGAGCTGCTGATGCTTATGAAATGTGTGCTGCTTGGAAGAAAGCCATTGAGACAAAAGACAAACCAACAGCTTTGATATTGACACGTCAAAACGTTGAAAATATTACACATGCTACTTATGATGATGTATGCCATGGTGCTTATATCGTATCAAGTGAAAAAGAGACATTAGATGGTATTTTGATTGCTAGTGGAAGTGAAGTTGCTTTAGCCATTAAAGCTCAAAAGATTTTATTAGAAAAAGGTCATGATGTTCGTGTTGTTTCAATGCCTTCTATGGATTTATTTGATCAACAATCAAATGAATATAAAGAAAGTGTTTTACCTACATCTATGCGTAAACGTTTAGGTATTGAAATGAGCAGTGATTTTGGTTGGTATAAATATGTTGGGTTAGATGGACAAATGATGTGTGTCAATGAATTTGGTAAAAGTGCACCTGCTAGTAAAATGATAGAAAATTATGGTTTTACTGTTGATCATGTTGTTGAAAAATATTTAGAAATGTAATTCAATTACATTTCTTTTTTTTTTACAAATTTTTCTTTTTTTAACATGTATTATATTAATGGGTGATGTTATATGAAATATAAGGTTGTATATTTAAAAGATGATTATTTAGATTTATTGAATTATTATCCTCATTTTATTGAATGGATCTATACAACACCTATAGATACTTATACATCAAAACAAATTGAACTATTATTTGAACCTATTCAAGAAGGGAAAAAGTATTTATTAAAAATATTAGAAAAACGAGAAGATTATCAATATTATCATGGTGTTCATATATTACATAATTTATTGACTGATGAGATTATTCATATAAAAATGAATGAATATGATATAGAAGTTAAAGAAAACGATGAAAAACATGATATTTTTGACATTTTAAAGCAGTTTTCTTGTAACTTTTATATGATTTTTGATAATTAGTTTTACAAATGAAAAGAAACTTGTTATAATAGTTTGGAATTTGAAATGGAGGATTGAAAAATGATATATGGATTTATTGGTGCCATTGCTGGTATGGCTATAGGTTTCTTTTTGTCACGTTATTTATTTAAAAGACAATTAAAAAAGAATCCACCTATTAATGAGAAAATGATTCGTGCCATGTTTATGGAAATGGGACGTAAGCCTTCTGAAGCACAAATCAAGAGAATCATGAAGAGTGTCGAAGATCAATATAGCAAATAAGGGTATTCCCTTTTTTTATTGTTATGAAGATATATATAACTCGTCATTCTAAAACTATTTGGAATAATGAACTTAGATTACAAGGTAGGGGAGATTCTCCTTTAACGAATGATGGTATTCTTAATGCTTTAGCATTAAAAAAGTATTTAAATGATTCAAACTTGGATTTTGATTATATATATTCAAGTCCTATTAAACGTTCTTATCATACTGCTTGTTTATTGTTTGATGAATCAAGAATTATTAAAGATAATCGTTTAATGGAAATGGATTTTGGTGATTTAGAAGGTAAGAAAATACATGAGTTAAAAGATAATGAAAAAATTATTTATGATGATTTATGGAATCATCCTGAAAGATTTGATCGTATTCCTCATGGTGAGTCTTATGATGAGGTGATTGAACGTTGTCAAAGCTTTTTAGATGATATTGAGCATCTTTCTAAGAATTCAACTGTTTTGATCATAACTCATGGTATGTTTTTTATTGTCTTATTAGCAACAATGTTACATTTAGATAAAAAAGATTATGTAAAAATTAATCATCCTGTTGTGGATGGTTGTTCATTAACATTTGTTGAATTTGATGATGATTATCATCTTAAATATTACAACAAACACGATTATTTACCTCATAAAATGGAAGATATTTATAATTAAAAAAGACCATTTGGTCTTTTTTACATCCAAGTGATTTTGTTTTCCGTTCCATTCATTAGTCTTTGAATATTCGGTGTATGTTTATATACAAGTAAAGCAACAATTATAATGTTTGTAATGATTCCTATTGTACTATAACCTATAAAAGGAGAAATAACGGCAATTGATACTGAAGCTAAAATTGATGATAAAGAAACATATTTTGATAATTTTAAGGTTATTAAGAAAATTACTAATGCTACGATAAAAGCAATTCGATTAGTCATTAAGGCATATCCAATTGCTACTGAAACAGCTTTACCACCTCTAAAATCAGCAAAAATAGGATAACAATGACCAATCACACAAGCTAATGCAGATAGATAGATAATATCACCATTAAGATTGAAATAATTGGCTATCATAGATGAAATTAAAATAGAAATACAACATTTTGAAGCATCTAAAATAATAACTGCTAGACCAGCCTTTTTACCAAGTACCCTTCCTGCATTAGTACCACCTAAGTTACCAGAACCACTATTTCTAACATCTGTATGATAAAAAACTTTTCCAATAACCAAAGCAAAAGGTATAGATCCATAGAGATAACTCATGAAAATTAATAATATATATATAAAATATTTCATATATTCACTTCCTTTTTTGTCAATTATACATAATTGACAAAAAAAATCAATGATAAACATAAGTTGACAATTAAAATGAAAGATATTATATTTAGTACATATTGTTTTAAATGTATTTTTTTGATAAAATAAGATGCTTAGAAGGAGGAATCAAGATGCCAAAAAATCATTATGGTGAAGAAGATATTCTTATTCTTGAAGGCTTAGAGGCTGTTAGAAAAAGACCAGGTATGTATATTGGATCAACTGATCAAAGAGGTTTGCATCATTTGGTATGGGAAATTGTAGATAATGCCATTGATGAAGCTATAGCTGGTTATGGTAAAAAAATAACTGTAACTATAGGTAGTGATAATAGTATTAAAGTAGAAGATGAAGGAAGAGGTATGCCTGTGGGAATGCATGCTTCAGGTAAGCCAACTACTGAAGTTATTTTGACAGTTTTACATGCTGGTGGTAAGTTTAATGAAGATGGTGGTTATAAAACTTCAGGTGGTTTACATGGTGTTGGTTCTTCAGTGGTTAATGCATTAAGTGATTGGCTGGAAGTTACAGTGTATCGTGATGGAAAAATCACTAGTCAAAGATTTGAAGATGGGGCTAAAAAGATATATCCTTTAAAAACTTTAGGGAAAACGAATAAAACTGGAACAATTATTCATTTTTTGCCTAATAAAGATATATTTACAACCATTAATTTTAATTATACAACAATATGCGAACGTATGAGAGAAAGTGCTTTTTTACTTAAGGGTATTGAGATTATTGTTATAGATGAAAGAACTGGTCAACAAGAGAGTTTTCAATATAATGATGGATTGGAAGCGTTTATTGCTTATTTAAATGAAGATAAGAGTGTGATTCATCCGACAATTTCTTTTGATGATACATCACGTGCTATTGAAGTTGAAGTAGCTATGCAATTTACGAATGGTTATCATGAAAATTTGATTTCATTTGTTAATCTAGTAAGAACTGGTGATGGTGGTACGCATGAAACTGGCTTTAAATCAGGTTTAACTAAGGTTTTTAATGAATATGCTAAGAAATATAATTTGTTGAAGGGGAAGGATAAAAAACTAGAGGGTAGTGATGTTAGAGAAGGTTTAACAGCAATTATTTCTGTTAAAATTCCTGAATCACTGTTACAATTTGAAGGTCAGGTAAAATCCAAATTAGGTACTGCTGATGCTAAGACAATTGTTGAAAACGTAGTTTATGAGCAGATTACATATTATTTAGAAGAGCATAAAGATATTGCTAATACATTAATTCAAAAAATGTCTAAAGCGGCTCAGGCACGTAGTGCTGCCCGTAAAGCCCGTGAAGCTGCTCGTAAAGGTAAAAGTAAAAATGAAAAGATACTAAGCGGAAAATTAGCACCTGCTCAAAGTAAGGATAAAAAACATAAAGAATTATATCTAGTTGAAGGTGATTCTGCAGGTGGTAGTGCTAAACAAGGTAGAGATCGTAAATATCAAGCTATATTACCTTTAAGAGGTAAAGTTTTAAATGCTGAAAAAACATCTTTAAATGATATGTTGAAAAATGAAGAAATAGCAACTATTATCAATACTGTTGGTGCAGGTTTTGGTGATGATTTTAACGCTGATAATTCCAATTATGCTAAAGTTATTATTATGACTGATGCTGATACAGATGGAGCTCATATTCAAGTTCTATTATTAACATTCTTTTATCGTTATATGCGTGGTTTGATTACTTCTGGACGTGTTTATATTGCAATGCCACCTTTATATAAGGTGTCTAAGAAAAATGGTAAGAAAGAGAATTCTATTTATGCTTGGGATGATAATGAATTAGAAGAAGCTAAAGCTAAAATTGGTAGAGGTTATACGATTCAAAGATATAAAGGTTTAGGAGAAATGAATGCAGGTCAATTATGGGATACGACGATGAATCCAGAAACCAGAACATTAATTCAAGTTTCTATTGAAGATGCAGCTACTGTGGAAAAACGTGTAAGTGTATTAATGGGTGATAAAGTTGAACCTAGACGTGCATGGATTGAAGAGAATGTTCAATTCTCTTTGGAAGATTCATTTTTTATTACAAATGGTTAGGAGGTAAAGTATGAGTGAAAATATTGTTGTTGAATCTCTTGATGAAATTATGGGAGATCGCTTTGGTAAATATTCAAAATATATTATTCAAGATCGTGCTTTACCAGATGTTAGAGACGGTTTAAAACCAGTTCAACGTCGTATTTTATATGCCATGTATAAGGATGGTAATACGCATTTAAAACCATATAGAAAATCAGCTAAAACAGTTGGAAATGTTATTGGTAATTATCATCCCCATGGTGATACATCTGTTTATGAAGCGATGGTACGATTATCGCAACAATGGAAGATGCGTATGCCACTTGTGGATATGCAAGGTAATAATGGTTCTATTGATAATGACCCTGCTGCTGCTATGCGTTACACTGAAGCAAGACTTTCACCAATTGCTTTAGAATTATTAAAAGATTTAGATAAAGATACGGTTCAAATGGCTTTGAACTTTGATGATACAGAATATGAACCAACAGTATTACCTGCTAAGTTTCCAAATTTGTTGGTCAACGGAGCTACAGGTATTTCAAGTGGTTATGCGACTGATATTCCACCACATAATTTAGGTGAAGTTATAGATGCAACTATTTATCGTATTCAACATTCTCATTGTTCTTTAGATAAAATCATGGAATTTATTAAAGGCCCAGATTTTCCGACAGGAGCTATTGTAGAAGGTAAGGATGGTATTAAGACAGCTTTTAGTAAAGGTAGAGGAAAAGTTGTTGTTAGATCAAAATGTGAGATTGTTGAAAAAAAGAATATGAATCAGATTGTGATTAGCGAAATTCCTTATGAAGTTAATAAAGCGGAATTAGTCAGAAAGATGGATGAAATAAGAGTTAATCGATTAATTGATGGTATTATTGAAGTAAGAGATGAATCTGATCGTAATGGATTAAGTATTGTGGTTGATTTAAAGAAAGATGCAGATGTTCAAAATACTTTAAACTATTTTTATAAAAATACTGATTTACAAAAGAACTATAATTATAATATGGTCGCTATTCGCGATAAAAGACCTGAATGTATGGGTATTATTGATATTATTGATGGCTATATTGATCATGCCATAGAAACAGTGACAAAGCGTTCTTTATATGATTTACAAAAAGCTCAAGATAGAAAAGATATTGTTGATGGATTAATGAAAGCAGTCTCTATTTTAGATGATGTTGTTTATACGATTCGTCATTCTAAAGATAAGAGTGATGCTAAACATAATATTTCTCAACAATTTGGTTTTAGTGAAAAACAAGCAGAAGCAATTGTGACATTGCAATTATATCGTTTAACAAATACTGATATAGTTGCTTTACAAAATGAGCGTAATGAATTAGAAAATACTATTCATAAACTTAATGAAATATTAGATAGTGATAAAGTCTTAAGAAATGTTATTATATCTGAACTCAAACAAATAAAGAAACAATATCCTATGCCTCGTTTAACTCAAATAAAAGATGAGGTGCAAGAAGTATCTATTAATGAAGAAGCAATGATTCTAAATGAAGATGTTTACGTATCTGTATCTAGAGATGGTTATATTAAACGAATTTCTATGCGTTCATATAATGCTAGAGGAGATGCACGTATTGGTAAGAAAGATGATGATTGTCTTCTTGATATTCATAAAGCAAATACGATTGATAAATTATTAGTCTTTACAAATCAAGGAAATTATCTTTATATACCAATACATAAATTAGAAGAATTTAGATGGCGTGAATTAGGAAAGCATATTAGTTATCTTATTAAAGTTTCACCAGAAGAAAAAATGATTGCTTCTATTTTAGTAAAAGATTTTCAAAAGCCATTATATGTGACGCTTGTAACAAAAAACGGTCAAATTAAGCGTGTTTCATTAAAAGACTTTGAAGTATCACGTTACAGCAAGCCATTGAAATGTATGAATCTTAAAAAAGATGATAATTTATTACAGGTTGGTTTAAGTGATGGGCAACAAGGTATTATTTTAACAAGTAAGTTGGGTTATGTTTCTTTGTATAGTGAACAAGAAATTTCAATTCTTGGTTTAAAAGCAGCTGGTATTAAAGGTATGAGTTTAAAGAATGATGAAATTGTATCAATGAATATTTTTAATCCATTAAAGAACGATTCTTATATTTTGATAAGTGATTCACTAGGCATAAAACGTATGCATATGAGTGATATACCAAGTTGTAATCGAAATACGAAAGGTCATTTGGCATATAAATCTACTAAAAATAAGCCAATCTATACATATGCTTCCTTTGTAGAAGGCGTGCATGATACTTTGGATATCATTACTGATCAACAATATTTAACTATTTCTATAAAAGATTATAGTTACAGTCAATTAAATACTAAGCCAAAAGATATATCAGCTTTAAAAGGACAGCAACTTTTGCAAATTTATAATCCATTATCTTTTTCTACTGATCTTTATGAAGGTCAATTAGAAAATAAAAAAGAAGAAAAAACGGATAAGTTTGAGCCTATTAGTTTTAATGATTTATTTGGTGATAATTTTTAGAATATGAGTTTTTCATATTCTTTTTCACTGATTAAGATATGCTTTTAATAATTTAATTAATGCACGCTTTTCGATGCGTGAAACATAGGATCTAGATATATGCAATTCTTTGGCAATTTCTTTTTGTGTTTTGATTTTTTGATTGTTAAGACCATAACGTTGGATTAAAACAGTTTGTTCTCTTGGACTTAAAATTTTAAAATAAACCTGTAAAAGATTAAGAGAATCATTAGTCGTAATTGTATCAATAAAAGGTTTTTCGTTGCTAGGAATAATATCAATTAAAGACATTTCACTGCCATCATTATCGATGCTTATTGTTTCATTTAGTGAAACATCAAGATTTGTTTTTTTACCAGCTCTTAAATGCATGAGAATTTCATTCTCAATGCATTTTGCAGCATAAGTGGAGAGTTTTGTGGATTTACCTGGCTTATAGCTATCAACAGCTTTTATAAGCCCAATAGTACCAATACTAATTAAATCTTCAGTTAAGTCTTTATTATTTTCATATTTTTTAGCGATATGAGCAACAAGTCTTAAATTGTGTTCAATAAGTTTACTTCGGGCTTTTTGATCACCTGATTCATAGGCACTTAATAATTCTTGTTCCTGGGTTTTACTAAGTGGTGGTTTAAAGGCTTGAGTTTTGATATATGATACAAAAAATAATTGTTGTAAAAGTGTTAAAATAAACATATTTCACCTCATTGATGATTATATGAAAATAGCAGTGATTTATGCTTTTCATATGAATAAAAATAAGGTAAAATAGGCAAGAAAGAAGGTAACAAATGGATAAAGTTATAAAATGTTTTGGATGTGGGGCAATTATTCAAAGTGAAAATAAAAAAAATATTGGCTACGTTCCTAAAAATGCATTAGAAAAAGACAATATATTGTGTAAACGATGTTTTCAATTGAAAAATTATCATCAATTACAACAAGCTAATCTTACAAAAGATGATTATTTACGTTTAATATCATCGATTGGCGATAAAGATTGTCTAGTAGTATATATGATAGATTTATTTGATTTTCATGGTAGTATGATTCAAGGTATACAAAGACATGTGGGTTATAATGATATATTAGTATTGGCTAATAAGCGTGATGTATTACCTAAATCATGCAACAATATAAAAATTGAACATTGGATAAGACGTCAGCTTAAAGAAGAGGGTATTAAACCTTTAGATGTGATTATTACAAGTGCTAAAAAGAATATGCAACTAGATCGTATCTATGATGAAATACAACACTATCGTAAAGGTAGAGATGTATATGTTGTAGGTGTTACCAATGTTGGTAAATCCACATTTATTAATGCTTTATTAAAGCATTATGCTTCAATAAATGATCAAAATCTCATTACAGTTTCTGAATATCCAGGTACAACATTAAATTTTATAGAAATACCTTTAGATAAACATACATATTTATATGATACACCAGGTATTATTAATGATCATCAAATAACTCATTTATTAAAGCTTAATGAATTAAAACAAGTCATTCCACAAAGTGAATTAAGACCAATAAGTTTTAATCTTAATAGTGATCAAACGCTTTATTTTGATGGCTTAGCACGTATGGATTTTGTAGCTGGTAAACAAACAAGATTTATTAATTATTTTTCTAAAAACTTAAAAATACATCGTTGTAAAACAAGTAAAGCAGATGATTTATATAATCGTCATATGACATTTCAACATGAAGTGGATGACATGAAGACCGTTTCGAATTTTAAGAAATATGATTTTCATTTATCTGAAAAGAAGATAGATATTGTTATTTCAGGATTAGGATTTGTAACGATACATGGACATAAAGGAGATCATATTATTGTTTATGTACCACCACGTGTGAATGTTTTGTTAAGAGAAGCACTTATTTAGGAGGAAGTTATGTTAACAGGAAAGCAAAAAAGATTTTTAAGAAATGAAGCTAATGATTTAAATGCTATATTTCAAATTGGTAAGGCTGGTATTACAGATAGTCAGGTTAATAGTATTATAGATGCTTTAGATGCTCATGAATTAATTAAAATAAAGCTTCTTAAAAACTGTAGTGATGATATTCATCATATTGCATTAGAATTGAGTCAACGTACTGGATCTGAAATTGTACAAATTATTGGTCATGTTGTCGTTTTATATAAAGCAAGTGAAAAGGAGTTATATCATATATGAAAATAGGTTTATTTGGAGGTGGTTTTGATCCTGTTACTAAGGCTCATATAGATATTGCTCAAAGTGCTTTAGAGCAATTAGATTTAGATGAAGTTCAGTTGATTCCAACAGCTCATAATCCATGGAAGGATAAGACATATTCTAGTAAAGAAGATCGTCTTAATATGTTAGAAATAGCTCTAAGTAAGAGCGAAAATATTACGATTAATTGTATTGAAATTGAACGTGAAAATAATGATAAAAATTATACTTATCAAACAATTACTGACATAGTCAATGAAAATAGTGAAAATGAATATTATTATATTATGGGAATGGACCAAGCTAATCTCTTTTATAAATGGAAACATCCAAAAAGGATTTCTAAAATGGTGCAACTTGTTGCCTTTAAAAGAGGTGGTTTTAAAAGTGATAAGAAGATATTAAAAAAATATCATTTTATAAAACTTAAAAATAAACCTATTAAAGCTAGTAGTAGTGAAGCTAGAAAAGGACATATTGAAATGTTGGATGATGATGTTTTACGTTACATTTCATCGCATGGTATTTATTTAGATACGATGATTCAGATTCATATGAAAGAAAAACGCTGGAAACATTCTCTTTCAGTTGCTACTTTAGCAAGGGAATTTGCGCTTGCTAATCAATTAAATGGAAAGCAAGCTTATATAGCTGGTATTTTACATGATGTCGCAAAGGAAATGAATCATGATAAAGCATTAGAGCTTATGCAAAAATATTATCCAGAACATGTTAATATGAATGAAGCTATATGGCATCAATATTTATCTTCTTATATGGCTAAAAATGATTATTTAGTAGATGATGAAGTTATTTTAAAAGCTATTGAAGATCATACTACTGCTTCAACATCGATGTCTGCAATTGGAAAATGTCTTTATTGCGCAGATAAGCTCGATCCTTTAAGAGGTTATGATTCTTCTAAGCAAATAGAAGTATGTAAAAAAGATATTCATCAAGGATTTAGAGATGCTTTAGAAGATTTTTATTGTTTTTCTAAAGAAAAAGGACGAGAAATTGATCCAGTATTTTTTAATATATATGAACAATATTGTAAAAAAGGAGAAACAAATGAGTGAATTAGAAATTATTGTAAAAGCAATGGATGATAAATTAGCAACTAATATTGTCGCTATTAATATGGAGGAAGTTAGTCCTTTATTTGATACGTTTGTATTATGTAGTGCTTCTAATGAAAGACTAATGAATGCTATAAAAGATAATATTAAAGAACAATGTGAAATTAATGGTATAGAAATTAAAAGCGTTGAAGGTTTACGAGGCTCTAAATGGATTTTAATTGATTGTGGTGATATTGTATGTCATATTTTTCAAGATGATGAAAGAAAAAATTATAATTTAGAAAAATTATGGGGAGATTTACCACGTATTGATATTGAAGGAATGTTACATCAATGAGTTATGAAAACTTTAGCTATTATTATGATAGTTTAATGGATTCAAAGTTTTATGATGATTATCTTGAATTTATTTTAAATCATGCTAAGTTTAATGAGGTTTTTGAATTAGCTTGTGGTACTGGTGAAATAGCTATTCGTTTAGCTAAAATGAATAAAGAAGTCTTTGCTTCGGATTTATCTATGGATATGTTAGAAGTTGCTAAATTGAAAGCTATGGATGAAGATGTGAATATCATATTACAAAGAGTTGATATGACTGATTTTACAACAAATCGTGAAGTTGATTTAATTTTATGTTTATGTGATTCAATTAATTATTTACTGGATAAATGTGATATCAAGCAGACTTTTAAAAATGTTTATGCTTCTTTAAAACAAGAGGGTACGTTTATTTTTGATGTTGATAGTTTATATAAGGTGAATCATATATTAAATCAGTATCATGAACATAATGAAGATGATGATTTTGTTTTTGATTGGTCTGTTGAATTGATTGATGATGGATTTGTAAAACATGCTGTTTATATTGAAGATAAATTAGAAAATGATGTTGTTAATGAAACACATTATCAAAAAACTTATGATGTAAATCAATATACTCAATGGTTAAAAGAGGCGGGCTTTAATAAAATTGATTTTTATAGTGATTTTGTAAATTATTATACTGATTGTGAACGTGTTATTTTTGTATGTCAGAAAGGATGATAAAAAATGATAGGAATTATTGGTGCAATGGAAGAAGAAGTTGCTGAATTGTTGAAATTGATGATGATTGAAAATAAGAATCATATTTTAGATTATACTTTTTATCAAGGAAAGATGCATGATAAAGATGTCGTTGTTGTACAAGGAGGCATTGGTAAAGTTAATGCATCTATTTCTGCAACTTTGTTATTATCTAATTTTGATATTGATTGCGTTATCAATATAGGTACGGCTGGAGGTATTCTTGAGTCACAAAATGTTGGTGATGTAATTATTTCTTCTAGTGTTGTTCATCACGATGTTGATGTTGAAGGTTTTGGTTATGAATATGGTAAAATTCCGAATATGCCTACTTTTTATGAATCAGATGCTTCATTGCTTACTAAAACCAAAGCTATTTTAAGCCAGCAAAATATTAATTATCACATTGGTCTTATTGCTTCTGGTGATCAATTTATTTGTCGTAAAGATCAGGTTGAAAATATTTTAAATCATTTTCCTGAAACTATATGTACAGAAATGGAAGCAGCTTCAATTGCTCAAGTTTGTTATGTATTTAAGACAAGATTTATAATCACAAGATCACTTAGTGATATTTTTAATAAAGGTGATAATCAAGTTCAGTTTGATGCTTTTGTTAAGAAGGCTTCAGCTGCTAGTGCAAAAATGTGTTATGATTTAGTTGCAGCTATATGAAAAAAATCGAATTATTAGCCCCAGCAGGAGATAAAGAATGTTTTAAAGCAGCAGTTCATAGTGGTGCTGATGCTATCTATATTGGTGGTAAAGCATATAGTGCACGCAAACATGCTTCTAATTTTGATAATGAAGATATGAAATGGGCTGTAGAATATGCACATGTTTTTGGTGTTAAAGTATATGTGACAGTTAATATATTGTATAAAGATGATGAATTTACACAAGTTTTGTCATATATTGATTTTTTATATAATATACAAATTGATGCACTTATTATTCAGGATTTTGGATTGTTTTCTTTGGTTCATCAAATTTATCCTGATTTTGAGCTTCATATGAGTACACAAGCTAGTATTATGAATAAACAAGCAGCTAAATTTTTTGAAAAAAAAGGTGCAAAACGTGTTGTTTTAGCACGAGAAAACACTTTAAATGAAATTAAAGAAATCATTGATAATACACAAATTGAAGTTGAAATATTTGTTCACGGAGCTCTATGTGTTTGTTATTCAGGACAATGTTTAATGAGTAGTATGATTGGTAAAAGAAGTGGCAATAGGGGAGATTGTGCACAGCCGTGCAGACTAAGATATCGTTTAATGCAGAATGATAATCTACTAGAAGATAAATATCCTTATCTTTTATCACCTCGTGATTTAAATACTATTGATTATGTGAGTCAATTCATAGAAGTAGGAGTTCATTCTCTTAAAATCGAAGGACGCATGAAAAAACCAGAATATGTGGCTAGTACTGTGTTTTCTTATCGACAAGCCATTGATGCTTATTATAATCATCAAAGAGTTGATTTAAAAAAAGAAAAATACTATATGCTAGCAATGTTTAATCGTAATTATACAAATGGATATTTATTTAATGATAAACATATTGTTGATGGTGATTATTCTGGTAATAAAGGTATTATTATTGGTCATGTTTTATCTTATAACCAAAAATTAAAACGCGTTAGAATAAAACTTGTTGATGAGGTAGTTCAAGGAGATAGTATCGTTTTTGAAAGTATTGATAAGGGTAGACCCATTAACAAAATGTATAAAAATGGGCAACTTATTCATCATGCTTATAATAATGATATTATAGAAATAGAATTTAATGATTTTGTTAAAGATGGAAATGTACGTAAAACGATAGATACACAGATTAAAAATCATCTTCAGCATTTTTATAGTAACCCTAACTATAAACAATCTGTTACAATGGCTTTTGAAGCAAAAATAGGTTTACATGCTAAACTTTGCATCATACTTGATGAGGTAAAGGTTACATCTCAATCTTCATCAATTGTTGAAAAAGCTAAACATGTCTCTACAACAAAAGAGCGAATTCGTGTACAACTTTCTAAACTAGGACAAACACCGTTTGATCTTAATGAAATACTAATAGATATGGATGATGATATATCTATACCTATTAAGGAAATTAACGCATTAAGAAGAGAGGCTTGTGAAAAGTTAGAATCTTTATTAGCACATAAAAAGATTCATCATTTAACCAAACAAAACATTATTTATCCAAAACAACAACTATCTAACGATCATCAATTATATGTTCATGTATCAAATATTGAACAGTTAGATATTGTTAGAAAATATCCAAACATTAAAATTATCTATCCATATAGTCATGATGTTATAGATGCCTATCAAAAATATCCAAATATGATTTTAGCAACCCCAAGAATTCTAAAATCAAAAGAAATAGAAGATCTTAAAAATTCAAAAATATATTCGCTTGTCGATACCTTATTAATAGATAATTATGGCGCTTATGAAGCGTTCAATGATAAGAATTATATATTAGGTAGTAGTATGAATATATATAATTCTTTATCAGCATCAATGTATTCACAAATGAAAATATTATCTGTTGAAATGGATTTAAAAAATATTAATGAATTAAAAACTGATCTATCAACATGTATGATACAAGTCTTTGGAAAAATAGAAAATATGGTGAGTGAATATTGTCCGATTTCAAATTATTTTTTTGGATATTTAAAAAAGAATTGTCAATTATGTCGAAATTATCAATATTCATTAATAGATAGAAAAGGAGAAAAATTTGATATTATATGTGATGATTATTGTCGTATACATTTATTAAATAGTCATACTCTTTTGCTTGATAAAAATGTTTTTTCTAATGTTAAAAATAGTTATATACATTTTACAAATGAAGATTCGTATGAAGTTGAAATGATTATGGATTATTTTTATTATAAAGATGCAGATTTACAGCATATAAAAAATACTTTTTCATTAACGAAAGGTTATTATTATGAGTAGCCATTGTTTATGGCTTTCACAAAACTAATTTTTTAAAATTCTAAATTGATATCGGTTTAGAAAAATGCTATAATATATTTCATGGAGGTAGCATTATGGCAATTGATATGGATTTAGCAAAACGTTTAAAGGGTTATCGTAATTTTAAACATCTTACCCAAAAAGAAGTGGCAACGCATCTCAATGTTCCCCATTCAGCAATATCTGATATCGAAAATGGAAAACGTGATGTTACTGTAAGTGAACTTAAAGTATTATCGCATTTATATGGTCGTGGTGTTGAAGAAATTATTAGTGGCAAGAAATATGACTATTATAATATAGCGAATATCGCACGTCTTTTAACAGAGCTACCTGATGAGGATTTAAAAGAGGTTATGTTTATCATTGAGTATAAGCGTAAAAGAGTTGAGGAAAAAAACAAGGTTTGATTAGCCTTGTTTTTTACTTTGTTCATAACTTTTAACAATTTCTTTAAATTCTTCTAATAATTCTAAACCTTCTTCAATAATTTGATCACATTGTTCATCTGTATGATGATGATAATAATGAACTTGTAAAGGGTTTGTTTCTACTATCGCATATGTACCATAACCATAACTACCACGATTCATCATTAAACATCCTGGGTTAATAAAGTGAATACCCTTATAAATTTGATGTGTTGGTACATGTGTATGACCATGAAAGCAAATTGAAGTATGATTTTCATGACATAGTTGACTAAGTGTCTCATAACCACTATAAACATTATAATAATGACCATGTGTTACAAGTATATTATCTTTAACAACGTATTTTGGAAATGGATCAAAATCATGATTACCTTGTACGGCTATATCAAATTCATTAATTAACGGATCATCTATAGGTAAGGATGAATCACCACAATGAATCATTAAATCAACTTTATTTTTATACTTATTCACTACTCTTATCAAATCATCATCAAATCGATGACTATCACTAACTACCAATATTTTCATCATATCATCTCTTTTCTTTATAATCATAACATAAAATATTGCTAATATGAAATATATTTTTAAATTAAAGCATGATTAATGAACTAATATATTTACTTTTATCCAAAAAGTTGTTAAAATAGTAATAGTTAAAATTTAACAGAAAAGGAGAAAAAAGAATGAGAACTATTTTATTAGTATGTGCTGCTGGTATGTCTACAAGTTTACTTGTAACTAAAATGGAAAAAGCTGCTGAAGAAAAAGGAATCGAAGCAAAAATCTTTGCATTACCTTTCACTGATGCACCAAGAGTATTAGAAGAAGTTGATTGTATTTTACTTGGCCCACAAGTAAGATTCCAAAAAGCTGAAATTGAAAAATTAGCTCAAAGTAGAAAAGCTGGACCTATTCCTGTTGATGTTATTGATATGAGAGAATATGGAACTATGAATGGTAAGGCTGTTCTTGAAAAAGCTTTAAAATTATTAGGTGATATGTAATAATTAATAATGTGCACAATGTTAATCATTGTGCTTTTATTTTTTAATTATACATATAGGATGTGTAACTATTTTCTAAATCGGAAAAAAATACTCAAGTTATTGTTTACATTTATCGTAAAAGTTGGTAAAATAATTATAGTTAAATTAAATAAGAAAAGGAGTAACAAAAAATATGAAAACTATTTTATTAGTATGTTCTGCAGGTATGTCTACTAGTTTATTAGTAACTAAGATGGAACAAGCTGCTAAAGCTGAAGGAATTGAAGCAAAAATCTTTGCATTACCATTTTCTGATGCACCAAGAGTATTAGAAGAAGTTGATTGTATTTTACTTGGCCCACAAGTAAGATTCCAAAAAGCTGAAATTGAAAAATTAGCAGCAGGTAGAAAAGCTGGACCTATCCCTGTAGACGTAATCGATATGAGAGATTATGGAACTATGAATGGTGAAAAAGTTTTCCACACAGCTTTAAAATTATTAGGTGAAGAATAATTCATCGAGGAAGGAGCAAATGCTCCTTTTTTTCTTTTCTTTTTAGGTAAGCTTTGCTATAATATGAAAAAAATATAAGTGGGGGTTAAAAATGGAAAGAGCGATTATTACTGTTGTTGGTAAAGATCAAGTTGGTATTATTGCTAAAGTATGTACTTATCTTGCTGATAATAAAATAAATATTTTAGATATATCACAAACAATCTTACAAGGATATTTTAATATGATGATGATTGTTGATGTACAAGAAGTTTCATCACAGTTTTCTTTAGTTGCTGATGAGTTAGAATCATTAGGCCAGGATATTGGTGTAACAATTAAACTTCAACATGAAGAAATATTTGATATGATGCACAGAATTTAGGAGGAACTGAAATGATTAATAGTTATGAAGTTGCTCAAACGAATAAGATGATTGAACAAGAAAATTTAGATGTTCGCACTATTACAATTGGTATTAGTTTATTAGATTGTATAGATTCTAATGTTGATATTTTATGCCAAAATATCTATGATAAAATTATAAGGATTGCTAGTAATTTGGTTGTTACTGGCGAGAATATTGAAAAAAAGTATGGTATTCCTATTGTTAATAAACGTATATCAGTAACGCCTATTAGCATAATAGGTGCTAGTAGTTGTCATAGTATTGATGATTTTGTAAAGATAGCAAAGGTATTGGATAAGTGTGCTCATGAAATAGGAGTTAATTTTATTGGTGGATATAGTGCTATTGTGTCTAAAGGTATGACTAGTGCTGAGAGGTTATTGATTGAATCTATTCCCCAAGCAATGAAAGAGACAGAACTTGTTTGTAGTAGTGTTAATGTTGGTTCTTCAAAAACAGGTTTAAATATGGATGCTGTTAAACTTGTTGGTGAAACAGTTAAATTAACTGCACAGATGACTGCAGATCAAGATTCAATTGGTTGTGCTAAATTTGTTGTTTTTTGTAATGCACCTGATGACAATCCTTTTATGGCTGGTGCTTTTCATGGCGTGAGTGAAGCTGATGCTGTTATCAATGTTGGTGTTAGTGGTCCTGGTGTTGTTAGAAATGCTATTAAAGAAGCTAAAGGAAAGAATTTTGGTGAGTTATGTGAAATTATAAAAAAGACTGCATTTAAGATCACACGCGTTGGTCAATTGGTTGCTTTAGAAGCTAGTGAAGCTTTGAATATTCCTTTTGGTATTATTGATTTATCTTTAGCACCTACACCTGCTGTTGGAGATAGTATTGCAGATTGTTTGCAGGAAATGGGCTTGGAAAGGGTAGGAGCTCCAGGAACGACTGCTGCTTTAGCCATCTTAAATGATCAAGTCAAAAAAGGTGGTGTCATGGCTTCTTCATATGTAGGAGGTTTATCAGGTGCTTTTATTCCTGTTAGTGAGGATCAAGGCATGATAGATGCTGTTTTAGCAGGTTCATTAACACTTGAAAAATTAGAGGCAATGACTTGTGTTTGTTCTGTTGGTTTAGATATGATTGCGATACCTGGAAAAACAAGTGCTAAAACAATTGCGGGCATTATAGCTGATGAAATGGCTATTGGTATGATTAATCAAAAAACAACAGCCGTTCGTGTTATTCCAGTGATTGGTAAAGATGTTGGCGATACTGTGGAGTTTGGAGGTCTTTTAGGGTATGCACCAATTATG
This sequence comes from Erysipelotrichaceae bacterium, assembly GCA_021201315.1. GTDB lineage: Bacteria > Bacillota_I > Bacilli_A > Erysipelotrichales > Coprobacillaceae > JAJQDJ01. Next base: position 20,917 of record JAJQFG010000104.1, on the reverse strand, counting down.
AGCGTTAATGAGTTTTCATGTGATGAATTTATTGATCGTGGTGGTCGTATACCTGCACCAATTCATAGTTTTAAAAATTAGGAAGAAGGATGAAAATGTTAAAAGATTTAATTGTTTATCGTGATTTATCAAATGATAAAGATGTTTTAGATTGTTTAAGCTTTGTAGAAAACGAGGCAATTGATGAAGAAACGTTTGTTTCTAAAATGCTTGTTTTATCAGAACGATATGATTTACATGGTCATTTATTTCAAGGTTTGTTGACTTATTTATTAGCTTGGCATGAAAATGTTTTTACATTATCACTTGAAAGAAAAATAGAAATCAATGATCATTTAAAAAAAGTTATTTTACATGATTTAGAAACCATTTATAAACTATATCATTATGATTTTTCTGCATTAAATATTTTATATAAAGATTTATTTATGAATTATCCTCATAGTAAACCAATAATTAATCAAGAAATCTATGATTTATTATCAGTTTTACAAAATTCATTAGCCAATGCATCTTCAATTGAAGGATTTTATCAAGTACTTTATCATCATTATAAGCAATATGGTGTTGGAAAATATGGTTTAAATAAAGCCTTTAGATATCATGAGAATAAGATTATACCAATTGATCATATTGGTAATAATACTTTAGAACAACTTATTGGTGGCGAAAGTCAGAAAGAACGTTTACGTGCTAATACTGAAGCTTTTCTTAAAGGTAAGAAAGCTAATAATGTTTTATTATATGGTGATAGTGGTACTGGAAAATCAACGAGTATTAAAGCATTACTTAATGAATATTATAAAGATGGTTTAAGAATGGTTGAAGTATATAAACATCAGTTCATTGCCTTACCACAAATTATTAACGAATTACAAAATAGAAATTATCGTTTTATTATTTTTATGGATGATTTATCTTTTGAAGAGTTTGAAGTAGAATATAAGTATTTAAAAGCAGTTATTGAAGGTGGATTAGAAAAGAAACCAGAAAATGTATTAATTTATGCTACAAGTAATCGTAGACATCTTATCAAAGAAACATGGAATGATCGTGCTCATGATGAAGAAGTTAATAATAATGATGCAAAACAAGAAAAATTATCATTAGTATCTCGTTTTGGTGTAAAAATCATGTATATTCATCCTGATAAACAACGTTATCTTGATATTGTTGATGGCTTGGCAGAAAGCTATGGTCTTGAAATGGATAAGGATGAGCTTCATGCTTTAGCTATGCAATGGGAAATTAGAAATGGAGGATTCTCTGGTCGTACGGCAAAACAATTTTTGCATACATTACTAGGAACTAAATAATGAAAAAATTTGAAATCGAAGACTATTCAATTATTCAGCCATATTTAGATATGGCTGATTATGAAGGATATAATTCTAATTTCGTAACAATGGTTATGTGGAATCATGAATATCATATTGAATATGAAATTCATGATAACTATATGGTTATGTTGCATAATTATAAAGGTTTGAAATATTGGGCTATGCCTTTCACTAGTAAAGATAATTATAAGGAAGCTATCGATTATATGATTCAGTATAGTCATGATCATCAATTTGAATTTATGATAGATTGTGCTATAGAGGATTTTGTAAATCAAATCAAAACAATTTATCAAGATAAACTATTATATATAAAAACACCTTATAACGATGATTATATTTATGATAGAGTAATGCATGAAAGTCTATCTGGTAAGAAAATGCAAAAAAGACGCAATCACTATAATGCTTTTAAACGCGAACATAGTGATTATGTTTATCGTGATTTAGATCCTACAGCTGATTTTGATACTATTTTATCATGTCTTGAAAAATGGGAAACAGATAAAGATAAAATGAGTGAATCTATGACGAGTGAAGTAAGAGGCATTATGAGCTTATTATCTTTTCATGATGTTCTTGATATTAAAATGGGTGGTATTTTTATTGATAATCAGTTGGAAGCTTTTATTATTGCTTCAGGGCTTAATCATTCAACAATCCAAATTCATGTTGAGAAAGCTAATAAAGATATAAGGGGACTTTATCCTGCTATATTAAAAGAGCTATTAGAACATCATTTTAAAGAATATCAATATATCAATCGTGAAGAAGATATGGGTTTAGAAAATTTAAGAAAATCTAAGTTATCTTTACATCCAGTTAAAATGATTCATAAATATCGTATTTATGAAAATGATATCCGAGTATTCAAAGCTCGTCAGGGTGATACAGATTGTATCAAATCTTTATGGCAATTATGCTTTGATGATGAAGATGAAAATTCAACATCATTTTATTTTAATCATCTTTATAATTATCAGAACACTTATCTATTAAAGCATAATGAAGATATACTATCTGCTTTGCAAATTGTACCAATGAATGTTATGCATAATCATCATTTGCAGGTATGTTATTTTATATTAGGTGTTTGTACGCATCCTAATGCACAAGGTCAAGGTTTGATGAAAATTTTAATGAATGATGTTCTTAATATATATCATGATTATCCTATATATTTACAAGCTTATAATGTAGATATATATAGAAAATTTGGCTTTAATATTTCACATTATTTACAAGTAATTAATATTCAACCTTATTATGATTGTGATGATTTAAAAATAAGTGATGATTATACTTTATTAAAAAAATATTATGATATATATACACAAAATTTTAATGATTATCGTATACGAGATGAACATTATTTTGAATTACTTATTGATAGATGTCGAGCTTTTAAAGATGAAATCGTTATTTTAGAAGATTTAGGCTATATGATTTATCATATTCATAAAGATTATATCGAAATAAGCGAAATAATATATATAAATAATTCAATCAAAAAGATGTTATCCTATTTTAATGGACAAAATGTTTTTATTTATACGGATTTAAATGTTATTTTAAATGAAGATAAAAAATATTATATAGAAATGATGTCAAATCAGCAAGAATCTGATGCTTTAGATAACCAGCGTTTTATGAATGAAATATATTGACTTCAATATGATTATTTAATAAAATGTAGTTGGAATAATAATGTTTTCTTAAAGGGGGGATAACCATGTTAGACGAAATGCATGAGGAATGTGGAGTTTTTGGCATTATTGGACATGAAAATGCAGCCAATATGTGTTATTATGGTTTACATTGTTTGCAACATCGTGGCCAGGAAGCAGCAGGCATTATGACTACTAATGGTGAACGTATGTTTATACATAAGGGTGAAGGATTGGTAACAGAAGTCTTTAATAATGATAAGTTAAAATCATTAGAGGGTAATGCAGCTATAGGTCATGTACGTTATTCGACTGCTGGTGGCGGTGGTATTTTAAATGTTCAACCATTTTTGTTTAAAACTTTGAATGGTTCAATGGGAATTTGTCATAATGGAAATTTGGTGAATGCTAATGTTTTAAAAATGGAATTAGAAGAGAAGGGAAGTATTTTTTCTTCATCATCTGATACTGAAGTTTTAGGACATTTATTAAAACGTTCAAAAGGGAGAATGATAGATCGTATTTGTACTTCGTTAGATCGTTTGGATGGTGCTTTTGCGTTCTTGATTTTGATAGAGGATCGTTTATATGCTGCCAGAGATCGTTATGGCCTTCGACCTTTGTCTATTGGAGTAATGAGTGATGGTGCATATGTTTTTACTTCAGAAACTTGTGCTTTAGATATTGTTGGAGCAAAGTTTATTCGTGATGTTGAACCTGGAGAAATAGTAAGAATTAAAGATGAACAGATGTTGTCTATGAAATATACAAGTAAGAATATTACAAATAAAATATGTGCAATGGAATATATTTATTTTTCCAGACCAGATAGTAATATTGATGGTATTAATGTTCATACTTCTAGAAAGTTAGCTGGAAAAATGCTTTATCAGGAGTCACCTGTTGAGGCTGATGTTGTTATAGGTGTACCTGATTCATCTATTTCAGCAGCTATTGGTTATTCAGAAGAATCTGGTATACCTTATGAAATGGGATTGATTAAAAATAAATATGTTGGTAGAACTTTTATACAACCTACACAACAAATGCGAGAACAAGGCGTACGTATGAAATTATCTGCTGTATCTTCTATAGTTAAAGATAAACGTGTTGTTATGATTGATGATTCTATTGTAAGAGGAACTACTTCTAAAAGAATTGTTAGATTATTAAAGGAAGCTGGCGCTAAAGAGGTACATGTACGTATTGCTTCACCAGCGATAAGATTTCCATGTTTTTATGGCGTTGATACTTCAACTTTAGAAGAATTAATTTCGCATCATTTAAATAATGATGAATTATGTAAGTATATTGAAGCTGATTCGTTAGCATTTATTAGTGAAGAAGGATTAGAACAATCTATTCATACAAGTGGTTTATGTTTATCTTGTTTTAACGGTGATTATGCTACACCTTTATATGATTCATTTGATCGAGCTAATAAAGATGGAAAATAGACAAAAAGAGAAGAATATGGATACATATTCTTCTCTATTAGTATAATTTTATATATTTAACTTCGCAAAATATATATTATGTAAATTTTATATAATCCTTTGAAGTGTAGCATATAGGCAAATGATGGCTAATACAATTGATAATACCATTAAATAAACATATATCTTAGCATGATTATTTTTATTATTATTATAAACTGATAAAAAAGCACTAATATATAACATTTCAGCAATGATAAAATATATTAATAATGGTATGCTACTATATGTTATTGATATTCCAAATATAAATAATAAACTACCAACAAGCATGCCTGCTAAAGACATAATAATGACTTTTCTTGTTTTTTCATCCATATTATATAATCACATCCAATAAAGATTCACCAATGCCTGGATTTTCAACTTCAAAATTATCAGCAATTGTTGCACCCATGACTGCATAACTCTTTAATAACCCTAAATGATGTGGTTTTTCTAATGATTTGCTATAGATTATTAATGGTACATTTTCTCTTGTATGATCAGTTCCTTTGTATGTTGGATCATTACCATGATCAGCTGTTATCATAAGTAAATCATCATCTTTTAATTGTGCTAATAAATCATTTAATTGTTCATCAAATTCTTCAATAGCTTTTCCATAACCTTCTGGATTTCGACGATGACCATATACAGCATCAAAATCCACTAAATTAATAAATGCTAGTCCAGTAAAATCTTCTTTTGCTATTTCAGTTGTTTTAATCATACCATCATGATTTGATACTGTTTTGACTTTACGTGTAATTCCTTTATCAACAAAAATATCAGGAATTTTACCAACACCAATAACATCAAAACCATTTTCCTTTAAGCTATCTAATACTGTTTTTCCAAATGGTTCTAATGCTAAATCATGTCGATTTGCTGTACGAGTAAAAGCTCCTTTACCATTACCAATATATGGTCTAGCTATAACACGACCAATTTTCCAACGATCATCCATAGCGATTTCTCTGGCGATATCACATGCTTTATAAAGTTCTTCTAAAGGTATGATTTCCTCATGAGCAGCGATTTGGAAAACTGAATCTGCTGATGTATAAACAATCCATTCTCCTGTTTGCATTTGATATTCGCCCCAATCATCTAATATCTTAGTACCACTTTCAGCATAATTACCTACACATTTTCTTCCCGTTTTTTCTTCAAATAATTTAATAAATTCATCAGGAAAACCAGTTTCAGTAAAAGTTTTAAACGGATGTGTAATTTTTAAACCCATCATTTCCCAATGACCAGTCATCGTATCTTTGCCATTAGATACTTCTTCACATCTTGCTGTATAAGCTAATTGTTGTTTTAGAGGTGGAATTCCCTTAAAATCACCAATAGAGCCAAGACCCATACCTTCCATTATTGGTACATTTAATCCCCCTACTGTTTCGCAAATATGACCTAAAGTATTTGCTCCATCATCACCAAATTTCTTAGCATCATGTGCATCTCCAACACCCATGGAATCGCATACAATTAAAAATATACGTTTGTATTTCTTCATCTTTTCTTTCTTCCTTTCTGACTTCTAGGATGCAATTTTTGATATTCCTCAATTGCTTTGTTTTGAGAAACATGAGTATATATTGTCGTTGTTGAAATATCACTATGTCCAAGCATTTCTTGAATAGAACGCAAATCTGCATCATGCTCTAATAAATGCGTTGCAAAAGTATGCCTTAGTGTATGTGGTGTAACATGTTTCTGCAGTTGGGATTTATCGACAATTGTTTGCAAAATATGGTAAAAATTGTTTCTAGAAAGTGCTTTACCATGTTGATTTAAAAAGAGGTTTTGACATTTAGGCTTAAATTGATTACGGTAATTCTCTATATAATCTTTAAGTAAAATACTACATTGTTGATTCATAGGAATCATTCGCTCTTTATTTCCTTTACCAATACATTTAATCAATTGCTTTTTAATATTAACTTGATTCATTGTTAAAGAACATAATTCACTTACACGTAAACCTGTGCCATATAAAAGTTCTAACATACATCTATTTCTTGAAGTAATGAAATCAACAATTTCTATAGAAGAAATTAATTCATCGATTTCTTCTTCGCTCAATACTTCTGGTAATGGATGTTCTTTTTTTGCCATATCAAATGAACTCATAATATTAATATCAACGATTTTTTCTCTTTTTAAAAATAGATAAAATTGTCTTAATGTTACCATATGACGATCCACAGAATTAGCTGATAGATGATTTCGTAAATCTTTTAGATATAAATAAATATGATCTTTATTTATATCTTCTACTTGCTCGATACTTAATTGATTTATAAATTTAGCAAATTTATTTAAATCTCTAGTATAGCTATCAATTGTTCTTGGACTATAATTTTTTTCTACAATCATATACTGCTTATACTCATTTATTGCATCCCTTAACTTCAATGTTTATCACCTTTTACATTATAACTTTTTTATTTTTAAAAAACAACATATCTTCTCATTAAAACATTGGAATGATATAAATACGAAAAGAAAGAGATATGGTTAATAGAATAAATGAAATAATTAAATAATTCAATAAATAATTAGTAATACTTTTTATATCAAGCAACTGCTTTGAATAAAAGGTAACATAAGTTACATACAAAGATAAATGCAAGCAATTTAAAGCATAAATAAAGATATAGATTATTTCTATAAATAGTTCTATCAATAAAGAAATAATTATAGATATATTTAAAGAAATACTTGTATATACATAAATTAATGAAAAACTTATTTGTAATCCTTTAAAAAAAAGAATTATTAGAATTCCTATAAAACCAATATAACTAGTACTTAAATATGTACAAATAATTATGAATAATATACTTTCTATCATATACAGACTATAGTGATTTGTATAAGATTCATCATTCAAATAGAAAAGATTTTTCATATAATCTAATATAGTATTTGAACAAAGATGATATTGGTAGAATCCAAATAAAAATCCACATATAATGGTCATAAACATCATCATAATAATATTTTTTTTATAGTGTAAAACATGATGAATAAAAACACTCATTAAAATCACCTCTTTATAATTTTATGAGTGTTTTTTATTTTTATGTTACTTTTTTAATAATTGAAATGCTATTAGCATTGAAATTATCCTTGAGCTTACTGATCAGTAGAATCATTGGATAATAATGATTAAGATTATATTTTAGAGTTATACTAATATTGCATGATACTAAAGGTTTTTCTTTTACCAAATAAGCATAACAGAATAAATACCATATTTGCAATGAATCCGTTAAGATTAATATGAAAAATAAATATCACTTTAAACTATTTTAACATATAATTACGATAGTTATAAAGACTTTCTTTTTTAGCATTATCTGTTTTATGTTCCAAACGTAATTTATCAGCTATCATTGCTATAAATTCTGAATTGGTTGGTTTTGCTTTAATAGCTGAGACAGTATAGCCAAATATAGCATTAATTGCGTCTGTATTACCCCTATTCCATGCAACTTCAATTGCATGCCTAATAGCCCTCTCCACACGTGAAGATGTTGTATTATAAGCACGAGCAATATCAGGATATAGAACTTTTGTTACTTGACCCAATATATCAGCATTATAAAAAGTTGTTAAAATAGCAGTTCTCAAATACATATATCCTTTAATATGAGCTGGAATACCAACTTCATGAAGAATTTCAGTAATTTCATTTTCAATTTTTACCCTCTTGTATTTTTCAGATTCTTCATGATTAATTGAGTCATTATTATCAATGTCAGATGTTATAAGAATTAAACTATTGATAAAATGTCCCATATCTAATGGATATTTATAACAATAATCTACATTTAATTCATCCAATGAATTAAAGATAGCTTGATTTGTTAAATGCGAAATACATATAACTTTTTTATAGGGATTATTATTATTTTCTTTTAATTGATATAAAATACCTATACCATCAATATCAGATATTAGTAAATCCAATATTAATAAATCACAAGAATGCTTGCTAAAATATTGTATACATTCTTTTCCACTATTACTAGTTCCAACAATACGAAAATAATTTGTTTTTTCTAAAGAGTTTTTAAGATTTTCTAGTAAATTAACTTGTTCACTTACAATATAAGTGTTCATTTTCTAAATTCCAATTTTTATCTTATCAGCACCATTATTATATATTGTTTTATTTAATTTTCCTAGATTTTTTTTAAAAATTATCTAAAAAAATTTAAATTTGTATGTATTGTTTATGAAAATAATAAAATAATGTTAGAATTTAAAAAATGGAAAAGAATAATCATATTCTTTTCCTTAATTGTCGTTATTTAACATCCATTCAATAAACAATCCATATCCACATTCGACATTGTTGACATCTACATGTGTAACACAACCGATTAGTTTACCATTTTGAATAATTGGTGAGCCACTCATACCTTGAACAATGCCATTTGTTTTATTCAAAACTTTTTCATCGGTTATTTTGAAACATATACCTTTGATTGAAGGAGAGGATTGCTTTTTTAGATTTGTGATTTCTATGGAACATTTGACAATAGTATCACCTTCTAAAACGGTTAAGAAATATGCATCACCTAGTTCTATTTCATCCATAGAAGCGGTTGAAATAGTTTGATAATCATTTATGGATAATGTATATGTTCCATAGATACCATAATTATTGTTTTCTTTGATAGTACCTATTTTAATATCGTCTATCTCAGCAATCTTTTCTCCTGGATTTCCATTTTTAGAAGGTATAATGTTTTGAACATATGATGAATAAATACTACCTGTTTTTATGATGACATCACTAGATAATGTTACATCATACATCATATGGCCTAGTGCTGCGAAATGTTTAGTGACAGGATTATAATAGGTCATAGTACCAACACCAGTTAAACTATCGGTAACATATAGCCCTGTAGAATATTGTTCATTATTTTGTTGATATTTAAGTTTTCTGTTGATAGTTTTGTTGTTAGATTGAATTGTTAATTCTATTTCTTGATGGTTTTCAATTAGTTTTTCAATTTCATTAGATAAATCGGTTAATGATTCAACTTTGATATTATTAATATGAGTGATAAGATCACCTGCTTGATAACCATCCTGTGATGGATTGTAACTTATATTATCAACCATAATATCATATGTTCCACTAATCATGACACCATTATAATTTAATTGAATACCAATAGATTGACCACCCAAAATAACTTCTATAGCATAAACATCAACAATTGAACATATACTACAAACGACAATGATAAGTGATATACTTAACTTTTTTAAAAGCAAAGCATATACACCTCCTTGTAATCATTAATGATTACATTATAATTTGGCATATATGCTTTAATTTATACATTTAATAATTTTTTTGCATTTTCTATGGCTTCATCTGTCACAATTTCACCTGAAAGCATTTTAGCTATTTCGTATATTCTCTCTTTTTGATTAAGATATTTAATAGAACTAATAGATTCTTCTTCATCCATTGTTTTTTCAATACTGTAGTGATGATCAGCTAGTGAAGCTACTTGAGGTAAATGAGTAATACATATAACTTGTTTTTTTATGGCTAATAGATGCAACTTTTCTCCTATGCTAGTTGCTACTTTACCACTTACACCAGCATCTACTTCATCAAAGATAATTGTATCAATTGGCTTATATTGTAATATAATAATTTTTATGGCTAACATAATACGTGATATTTCGCCACCACTGGCACTTTCATTTAGCAAGCTTAAATTTTGTCCTTTATTAATGGATACCATAAATTTTACTTCATCAATACCATTATTTGATAATTCAGTTTCTGAAATATTTATTTTAAAGATAGCATTTTCTAAATAAAGATCTTGTAATTCATGATGGATTTGTTTTTCGAATTCTTTAGCTTTTTGAAGTCGTATATCATGAATTTGATGAGCTAAATGAAGAGATTTATCATGATATTTTTGTATCTCATTTTTGAGATCATCAATATATTCTTCACGATTTTTTATTTTATTAATTTGTTCATCTAGGTTTTGACGATATTCCTGAATGGCTTCCATTGTAAAACCATATTTTCTTTTTAAACGATTAACTTGAAATAATATCTCTTGTAATTCATTAAAACGATATTCATCAAATTGATATTCTCGATAGATATTCATTATTTCATCATTTTGATCTTTGATATTATAATACATATCATATAGTGATTCATATGCTTCATTAAAGTCTTCAAAATCAGATAAACGATTTAAGCAATGCAAAGCATCATTAAAAGATGAAATACTATTTGTCATATATTGATGATATTCATTAATGATTTGACTAATTTTTTCGTGATTTTGTAAAATTTTTAATTCATCAGATAATTCATCAATTTCTTCATCTGTATAATTTATATTATCAATTTCACTGGCTTGACTTAATAAATAATCAAGTTGTTCATCTGACATATCTTCCTCAATCGCTTGATGAAGTTGTTGTGTTAATTTTTTATATTGTTGATATAATTGATGGTATTCATTCATATAATTATCTAATTCTTTACTTGCGTATTCATCTAATAATAAAATATGATTTTTTTCATTAAATATTTTTTGTGTTTCGAATTGTGAATGTATATCTATGAAATAAGGCGAAAGTTGTTTTAAAGCAGCGTTAGTAGAATTTTGATAGTTAATTTTAATACTGCTTTTACCAGATTGATATATTTCTTTACTAATTACGAATTGTTCATCTATTTCAATATGTAGCTGATTACATAAATCTTCTAATTCTTTCGTTATAAAAACATCAAAAACACCTTCAATTGTTGCTTTTGGACAATTCTTTTTTATTAGAGAAGTAGAAGCACGTGCGCCACATAATTGTGAAAGGGCATCTATTATAATAGATTTTCCTGCACCAGTTTCACCAGTTAATACACTCATACCCTCATCAAATTCTACATGCATTTTATCGATGATGACAAATGAAGAAATATATAAACTTTTTAGCACTATTATCACCCCTTTTCATAATGTTGATGTGCTTCGTTGACAATTTTATTGATATCTATATAGTTTGATAATTCACTTTTGTTTTGAAATAATCCTAAAAATTCTATATTACCAGAACCACCTGTAATAGGTGAATATGTTAAATCCATTAAAGCTATTTGATTATCATGGGCATATTCAATAACTTGTTGTATAACTTTTACATGAATATCTTTATCATGAATAATACCATGCTTTCCTACCTCTTCTCTGCCAGCTTCAAATTGAGGTTTAATTAAAGCAACAATATAACCATTAGGTTTTAGTATAGAAGATAATGGTGGAAAAATATGTTTTAAAGAAATAAACGAAACATCTATACTTGCAAAATCAGGTTGACCGTATGTAAATAATGAAGAATTAACATAGCGAAAATTTGTTTGTTCATAAACATGAACAGATGGATTATTTCGTATTTTCCAATCTAATTGGTTTGTTCCGACATCAATAGCATAGACTTCCTTTATACCATTTTGTAATGCACAATCAGTAAAACCACCCGTTGAAGAACCAATATCAACCATTATGAGATTATGAAGATCAAGGTTAAAGTAAGTGATAGCTTTTTCAAGCTTTAAGCCACCACGAGAGACGTATTTAAGTTTTTCACCTTTAATATATAGTGGTGTATTATAATCTATTTTCATACCTGGTTTATCCAATCTTTCATGGTCACTATGAATAATTCCAGCCATGATTGCTCGTTTAGCTTTTTCTCTTGATTCAAATAATCCTTGTTCTACACATAGAACATCAACTCTTTCTTTCTTCATACTTCTCCTTAATTAATTCATATAAATCATTTATATTGATATGTTCGTAATCTAATAATGTTTCAATACTCCCCTGTGGTGTATAATGGTCGTTAATACCAAAATAATCAATGTCCATTGACATATGATTGTTGGAATAGTAATAAGCAATCATTGTTCCAAGTGAACCTATCATGATGTCAGTTTCATATATGATAAGTTTTTGCTTATCATTATATAATTGATGAAGCATTGTAATATCCATTGGTTTGATAAATCTCGCATTAATAAGATTAACATGTAAATTATTATCTTTTATCATTTTTTTGACTTCCAGAACTTTAATATCATATGTAATAATAGTTAGAAAATTATCAGTGCTATAAATAATTTTATCCCAAGTTCCGATTTCTATTTCTTGTTTAAAACCAACATTTATATTTTGTACTGAACCTTTAGGAAATCTTAAAATATATGGTTTATCAAAATGATTAAAAGCAGTATTGATCATACATTTAGCTTCATAAGCATCACAAGGTGTCATCATGACTATATTAGGAATAGATGATAGAAAACTTATATCAAAAACACCATGGTGTGTATCACCATCAGGTCCTACTAGACCAGCTCTATCTACACCGATTAAACATGGTAAATTCATTCGCGCTATATCATGATTTATTTGATCATAAGCCCTTTGTAAAAATGATGAATAAATAGTAATATAAGGTTTTTTGCCAGCATTGGAAAGTCCCGCAGCAAAGGTCATAGCATGTTCTTCGGCTATACCAACATCAAAGCATCTTTGAGGAAACTCTTTAAAGACTTCATTTAAGCAACTACCATATGTCATTGCTGGAGTAATTACTACTATGTCTTCATCTTGACGCATAAAATTTTGAATGTGAGAAGTGACAATTGCACTCCATGATTGGATTTCAGTGTTATTTTTGATGATACCAACATGATAATCAAATGGTGAAACACCATGGTAACGTCCTTCATGATCTTTTTCAGCTAATGAATAACCTTTTCCTTTAATGGTGTGCACATGAACAACAACACTATGAGTCATTTGTTTTGCCATATTTAATGCTTCAATTAAATCATTAAAATCATGACCATCCACAGGTCCAATATAGTCTAAACCAAATTCACCAAAAATATTATCTTCAATAACATCTTCTTTAACATAATCTTTAATTTTTTTAGTTTTTTGATATATAATATTTCCAAATTTATTACGACCTAAAATTTTTGCGTAATTATCGCGTGCTTTTCGATATCTTGTAGACATACGAATTTTAGAAAAGAAATTGCTTAATCCACCAACGTTTTTAGAAATAGACATTTCATTATCATTTAATATAACAATAACTTTAGAGTTAATAGAACCTAAATAATTTAAAGCTTCAAATGATTCACCACTCATAATAGCCGCATCACCAACAATACAAATAATCTCACCATTTTGATGATTTAGATCACGTGCAATAGCCATTCCAGTACCTGCAGATATAGCAGTTGATGAATGTCCTGCTTCCCAACAATCATGTTCACTTTCATAACGTTTTTGAAAACCACTTAAGCCATTAAATTGACGTAATGTATTAAAATCTTTTGCACGACCTGTCAGAATTTTATGTACATAAGATTGATGTCCGACATCAAAAATCATTTTATCTTTAGGAGAATCAAAAACATAATGTAAAGCTATAGTTAATTCTACAATGCCTAGATTACTAGAAAAATGTCCACCTGTTTTTGATACATTTTTAATGATGAATTGCCTGATATCATTAGCTAAATCTTTTAATTCATCTTGATTTAATTCTTTGATAAAATTTGGATTTTCAATCTTATCTAAATTCATTTAATTCACCCTTTTCAAAATAATTGTTATTAATTCTAGGATTACCCCATGATTGATTTGCATAGCATATATATTTTCATAACATTTTTTAAATAATTCATCCACTCTTTTTTGTGATTCTTCAATACCTAATAAACTTACATAAGTAGATTTATTATTTTCTATATCACTACCAATATTTTTCCCTAATGTTTTACTATCACTAGTAACATCTAATATATCATCCTGGATTTGAAATGCTAAACCTAAATCAAAACCTACCTTACTCCATATTTCATAATCACTTTTTTTAGCAATTAGCGCAGCTAATTGCATGCCAACAGCTATCAGTTCACCAGTTTTATGTTTATGAATATCTTGTAATTCAATAACGTTTGCTTGCTTGTTTTCGAAATATAAATCTTGTTGTTGACCGTAAATCATACCATTAACGCCACTAGCATCAAATAATCTTGTTAAAATGTCAATTTTTAATTCATTATCCATTTTTACATTTAAAACAGTACTCATAGCATAATTCAACAAGGCATCTCCAGCTAATATGGCAGTTGCTTCATCAAATTGCTTATGACATGTTGGTCTACCTCTTCTTAAATCATCATTATCCATACCAGGTAAATCATCATGAATTAATGAATAAGTATGAATCATTTCAATAGCGCAAGCAATATCTAAATAAGGATGATAATCCATACCATAAGCTTTTAATGTTGTTAGAAATAATAGTGGCCTTAATCTTTTTCCAGGTGCCATTAAAGAATAATTCATAGCTTCTTTAACTTTACCTTCTTTAATTGGGTTTAATAGTTCAATTAGTCTTTGATTAACTTCATCTTTTAATATATCCATAATTATTCCTCACTTTGAAATTCTTTTAATTGGCCATTTTCATAAATTTTAGCTACTTGAGTTTGTATATTTTTTAATTTTTTATCACAATATTGTGATAATTGTACACCTTCCTGAAATAAGGCAATACTATCTTCTAAAGGAATCTCATTATTTTCTAATTGTTCAACAATTTTTTCTAAACGATTAATAGCTTTTTCATATGTCATGTTATTCATAAAATCACCTACTTTACTTGTGCTTTGATATTACCATCATAGAATTGTATATTTATTTCATCATTTTCTTTTAATTCCTTTACTGATTTAATCATTTTATCTTGATGATGTACCAATACATAACCTCTTTGCATAACTTTCAAAGGACTTAAAGCATCTAAAGAAATAATGTATTGTTTTAATTGATTCTCTTTATTTAAAATTAATTTTTTGAAATTTTCTTGTAATAAATACGTATTATTATCTAATCTTTGACGATTATTGATTTCGAAAACTTTAGAATAATGTAATAATCGATCTTGTAAATTTATTAATTCTAATATTTTTTGAGAATATAATGTTTCAGGATTCGTTAAATAATACGATTTTTGTAATCTTTCAAGTTCTTTTTGCTTGAACCTTAAATATTGTTTCATTCTATATACTAGTTGTTCATTGAGTTGATTAATATATATTTTCATTTCAACTTGATCTGGTGTAGCTTTAATAGCAGCAGCTGTTGGCGTAGCAGCTCTGTAATCACTTACAAAATCACATATTGTAAAATCTGTTTCATGACCTATTCCAGTAATAATCGGTGTCTGACAATTATAAATACAGCGTGCTAAAGATTCTTCATTAAAATTCCATAAATCTTCTATTGAGCCACCACCACGGGCAATAATAATTGTGTCAAAGCCAATTTTATCAACAGATTTTAATATTTCCATAATTTTCATATATGCATTTTTACCTTGTACAGGAATAGGAAAAATAATAACTTTAGCTATAGGAAAACGTAATTGGATTGTTTGAACAACATCTTGAACTGCTGCACCTTGCTTTGCCGATAATACAGCAATTGTATGTGGATATGGTGGTATTTTCTTTTTATGCAGGCTATCAAATAAACCTTCTTTTTCCAATTGCTTTTTTAGGATTTCATATTTTTCATGTAGTAAGCCTATACCATCTTGTTGCATAGATTGGACATATAATTGATATTGTCCTGATGTTTCATATACTGATACGTATCCTTGAATAAGAACCTGCATACCATTTTCAAGTTTAAAGTTTAATCGTCTAGCAGCAGAAGCAAACATAATTGCACTGATTTTTGCATGCTCATCTTTTAATGTAAAATATAGATGTCCACTTGGATGTGCTCTATAGTTAGAAACCTCACCTTTTATATAAATATTTTGCAAATAGATATCCTGATCCATTTGTGCTTTTATATAACGATTTAATGCTAAAACACTTAAATATTTCATTTAGATAACCTTACTTAAAACACCATTAATTAATTTATAAGCATCATCTTCACAAAACTTTTTGGCATTAATAACAGCTTCATTAATAGCAATTTGTTTAGGAGTTTCAAATTCAAGCATCTCACACGTTGCTATCAGTAAAATTGCTTTTTCCATCATTCCTAAACGTTCAAAAGTCCATCCTTTTTTTAAATGCTTATTTATTAAACTGATATATGATTCTTTATTATTCAATGTTGTTTCAATTAGCGTTTGACAAAATTCTAAAGTTTTTTCACTATCAACAATTTTTTGATCTTCTTTTATAAATAATACTAAATCATCTATAGAGGCATCTACTAATAAATTTTGATATATAGCGATTGTTGCTTTTTCTCGTGCAAGTCTGCGATAAGTTTTTCCCATTTTATAACCTCCCCAATATCTTAAATTAACCCTATTTTAGCATAATTAAACTTAAAATGAAACAGATGATAAAAAAAAGCACAAGATAAAGCTTATCTTGTGCTTTATCACTAGATAAAGAATGCTATTAAGATATCAAAAATAGCGATTCCATATGCGAAATATTTTAATTTTTTTTGCTGATTCTTTTCATCTAAGCTATTGGCGTATAATACTAATATTAAGCTTACAAGTAATATAGCAAAGCATAAAAATATCATTTAATTTTCCTCCATATATTCAAATTCTGTTACATTAAGTGAATCCAATGTAATATTAATTTTAAAGCTATAATCAAAATCAGTAGATTCAATATGTGTAGTAATTTCATAATAATCACCCATATTGTCTACTAAACTTGATATTGAATATTGATCATTATCGTAAGAATCACTTAATAAAATACTATTTTCCATTTCATCTAAATAATAACGTACTAACATAATTTCTAAATTCTTTTGTGTCATCATTATATGAGTATAATGATATAAAGTAACATTTTGCTTAATGGATGTTAAAGCAACAGTTAAAGAAAAAGTAAATACTAAAAATGCAATAAGTGTTATTTGCAAAACTGATCCTTTTTCATTCACTCGATTCTTCAGTAATTTCTTCATCTATTTCTTCCTCTTCATTCTTCTCTCTATAATAACCAATCATAAATGTATAATCCTTCTCATCTCTTTCTAATGTCATATAAATCATATTATCATTAATACTAAAAGACACATCATCAATATTACTCACTAATATTTCAAAACCTGGTTTTTTAACTAAACGATTATCATCTAAAATAAATATGTTTTCTTGTTCATCATAATCTAGATACGTATAACTATCATCAATACTAATACAATAAGTTCCCATTGTATATTGGCTAACTTGTTTGGCTGCTATATAGAGATCTTCATTATAGTCTTGTACATCATAAGCATGTACTATGAGACGATACATGCCAACAACACCACTTACAATTATCAATGTAATGCTTAACGTAAGTAAAACTTCAACTAAGGTAAAACCTGCTTGATGATTTCGGTAAAATCGTTTATATATGTGACATCACTTTCCTGTTCTAAGAGTGTTTCATAATTATGATATATAAGTGATTCTCGCTGATAAAGCGTCGTTAATAATGATGTGTATATGACTAATACAGTGATAAATATCTCAAACGCCAATAAACCTTCAATAAGTGTTGTACCTTTATTATTTAACATAAAAATAGCCACTTCCTAATTGATAAACAAAACTATATTTATTTTGATGAACTTTACAATTAATTGTTTTTGCCGTTTTAATATTACCCATATTATTCAATGTAAATTGATATGTATCAAATGTTATTTCTTCCAATGTTAAATTACTATTATGATCATTGCTAGTATAACTTAGATTGTGACCACTTACCTTTACAGTGACGGTTTCTTTTGTTGTCATGGCAACTATTTTTGCTTCATTTAAAAACTGAGTTGCTTCATCTAAAATAAGTTGATCATTAATTGTAGGCATGTGCAAGTTACAAGACAATGAAAATAATATACACATAATAAATAATACAAATAAAGTTTCGATTAGCGTAAAAGCATTTTTATTAATTAACATAAGCTTGGCCATCGCTTATATAAATACTTTTACCATTAGGACATGTACCTTGACTTTCTGTTAAATATGGATGACTACCACTTGTTAAATCTGAAATACTTGTAGGTAATTCACCATTTTCTATTTCATAAAGAAGTATTTGCGAATTAACAACTTCTATTTGGGCATCGCATCCTTTATTCTTAACAACAGTATTTTTGCTGGTAACATTAGGTATAACTAGCAGCAGTATAACTAATATAACTGAAATACAAAATATCATTTCAATAAGGGTAAAACCATTTTCATTTTTCATCATAATCTCTCCTTCATTAAATATCTGAAATAACATTCATCATTGGAATAATAATAGAAATATAAATTGTAATAACAAAAATCGCAACAAAAGCATAAATTGCAGGAATAAGATATTTGAGTAATTGTGCTATCCAAAAATCGATTTGTTCATAAGTAAGATTAATATAATGTGATAAAGAATCTTTTTGAGTTGGATTACTAATATACATTTGAAAGAAGCTGATGAATAAAGAATCAAAATATTCGAAATCTTCTAGTATATCTTCTAATGCTTCACCTTCTGATAATCGATTAAATATTTCATATAATACGATTTTTAAATCAGTTTCGGTCATTTGTTCATTTAACATTGTGATGATTGTAGCACTGTCAATTTCTTCATTTAATAATTCTTGATAGTATAAAGCAAATTTTAAAGAAAAATATTTTTGTAAACATATACCAAATATTGGTAGTTTTAAATACCATTCAATAATTCGATATGACTTTTTCTTTAATGCAATTAATATACGAATAACTAAAAAGATAAGTGAACCACTAATTAAAATAATAATAATGGGCAAGAGATTAAAAAATGTGAACATAATAGTAATCATTAGACTCTTCTTTATACCAAAAGAAGTAAATAATTGATTAACTTGAGGAAGTAAAAAGAAGACAACAAAAATGGAAAATAGAAATAGGAAGGTTAATAATATAAGTGGATATGTAAGTTTTGATTTGAGTTTTTGGCGATATTCTTCGTTCATGATACAAATATCTAAACTTTTAGAAATGGCTTCAGATAAAGTGTTTTTGTTTTTGAAAAAACGAAAATATTCTAAAAAGAGTTTTGGTAAATTACTTTGTAGAATAATCGTTTGTATATCTTCACCCATTTGCATTTGTTGAAGCATGTTACTGATAAAATCATGATGCATAATATGATCACATATAGTTAAAGCTTCTTCCATGTTATAACCAGATTCAAGCAATGTATACAAATTTTTTAAAAACATATAATCTTTATTCATAGTCAATTTCTCCTTTAAACAAACTTGAATCAAAACCCTTATCTATAAGTTTTAATGCTTGATCATGAAAATTCATATATTGTATTTCTCCAAAATCAAAATAATTCATAATATCTTGTTTATTCATTAATTCGGATAACACAACAACACGTTTATGAATAGCATCATATTTGATTCTTTGAGACATGGAACCAATGACAACATCTTGAATATCTATTTCATTAACACCTAAGTTGATTAATCTCTTAAGAGATAATAAAGAATTGCTTGCATGAATTGTAGTAAGCACCAAATGGCCTGTTAAGGCGCATGTAATCGCA
This sequence comes from Erysipelotrichaceae bacterium, assembly GCA_021201315.1. Taxonomy (GTDB): domain Bacteria; phylum Bacillota_I; class Bacilli_A; order Erysipelotrichales; family Coprobacillaceae; genus JAJQDJ01. The sequence goes on along the minus strand of JAJQFG010000104.1, from coordinate 759 downwards.
ATTTTAGCTGTCTGGCTATCTCTAATCTCACCAATCATAATAATGTCAGGATCATGTCTTAAAATTTGTTTTAAAGTGTCTTGATAGGTAATACCAAGTTTTTCATTTAATTCGATTTGTAGACATTGATCAAGATGAACCTCAATAGGATCTTCAATAGTTACAATATTCTTATTATTATGATTAATGATTTCGCTAAGAATTGTATATAATGTTGTAGACTTTCCTGAACCTGTTGCTCCACTAATCAAAAACAATCCATTATTTTGATTAGCAAGCCAATATAAATATTTTTTTATATCATCTTGATAGGTTAAATCATCAATACTATGTATTTCATGATTATTCAAAATTCTTATAACAATACTTTCAAATTGCGGTGAAGGCAAATAAGATATTCTTAAAAAGTATGTTTTATTGTCCATCACAATATTGAAATCACCAGTTTGTGGTAACAAACGATAATTTGTATTAATTAATGCTCGATACTTAATGTAATTCATTAACTTACCACCAATTTCTAAATCCATCATATCATAATCCTCTAAATCACCAAAAACACGAAAACGAATGCTTAAATTCTTTTTTAAAGTCAAATGAATATCAGTTGCTTTTCTTTGTAATGCACGATAAATCATTTTGTCAAAAATTTCATCCATAATAAACCCTCCTAATATTTATATACGCATTTTTTTGCGTTTTTCTTTTTTATGCTAGACCATCTGATTCACTTGACGCATAATGATCATATTTATATTT
>JAJQFG010000127.1 GCA_021201315.1 Erysipelotrichaceae bacterium | reverse complement strand
GTCAGCATATTGTAGCTATTACAGGTGCAGGGATATCTGTAGCTGGTGGTGGTGTAACATATGGACAGATGGTTTTTTCTAATGGGTTTAGAAGAATTGGTAGAAGTACAAAAGATTATTTGCCTACTTATTTAGATAATATGTTTAGTTATAATCCAAGTTTTAGTCATTATTTTTTGGCTGATTTAGAAAAAGAGGGTAAGCTTACTGGAATTATTACAACAAATGTAGATTGTATGCATACTATAGCTGGTTCAAAGAATGTTGCAGAGATTCAAGGTGGTCTTCAAGTAAATTGTTGTGAAAAATGTGGTCAACATTATGATAGTTATGAAATTTGGAAGAATGATGAGCTTCCAGTGTGTGAAAAATGTGGTGGACAGATTCTTCCTTGGCCTCTTTATAGTGGTATTAGTCTTTGGCAACCAGATGTACAAAAAGCTAGAAATTGGATATCTAAAGCTGATTTGATTTTAGCAATTGGAACGCATGGTTATTTTTCTGATTGTTTTTGGAATTATAGAAGAAACGATGCTGTTGTTATTCAAATTAATCCAGGACATACTGGTTTTGATAGTATTGCTGAGATAAATATTAAAGAAGAGTGTGATAAAGTATTTAAGTCAGTACAACAAAAGCGTAATAGAGATGATTGAACTTGAAGGTGAATCTAAATGTTTTCTAAAAATAACAATGATAAAATAGAACAATTATATAATTATATAGAACATAGTCATAAAATGGTTGCTATAACTGGTGCAGGTATTTCTGTTGGTGCAGGTGGTATAACATTTAGACAACTTTCTAGAAAAGTTCATGCTGGTCGTCTTAATACAGATGATCCTAAGAAAATGTATGATTCTTTTTTTAAAGATTATCTTGATGCTATGTTTCGTTATCAACCAAGTTTTAGTCATTATGCTTTAGCTGATTTAGAAAAAGAAGGCAAGCTTATGGGTATTATTACTACGAATGAAGATTGTAAGCATACGATTGCAGGATCAAAGAATGTTGCAGAGATTCAAGGTGGATTTCAAGTGAATCGTTGTTCAAAATGTGGTCGTCATTATGATGGTTATGAGATTTGGAATCAGCATCTTGATAAAATGCCTCAATGTGATGTATGTGGTGGTATTATTGTACCTTATGAGCTTTATAGTGGTATTGGTTTGTATGAGAAGGCAGTTGTTAAAGCACAGCAGTGGATTTCTCAAGCTGATATGTTGTTGATTATTGGAACAAATGGTTATTATGGAAGTGCTTATTGGAATTATAGAAGAAGAGATGCTATTATTGTTCAAATCAATCCAGGACATACTGGGTTTGATGATATTGCTGATTTAAATATTAGAGATGAATGTGATAAAGTGTTTAAGCAATTACAGGAAAGGTACGAAAAAAATGGCTGAACAAGAATTGGAAGAAGAAAAACTAAAGCAGCTTGCAGCAAAAATGCGTGAAGCAGAATATAAAGGTTTAACTGAAGAAGAAATTAAAGAAAAAGAACAACAAAAAGAAATGAAAAAACAAAGAAATATTCAAATACTCAATGATACTTTAGCAATTATAGAAAATGGAAGTTATATAAAAGATAATCATAAGATTGAATTACATATGAATCACAAAGATATGCAAGAAATACAAGTATTTTTACCTGATGATATTGATAAACTATCAATATCATCCTTAAAAAAGACCAATCATGATTGTACATATAGTTGTGAAAATATTGATGCTCTTTCATTAGCAAGTAATAAACAAAATGAAGATAAAGTTTTAGTATTGAACTTAGCTAGTGCAACAGAGCCAGGTGGTCGCAGCAGAAAAGGTGCAAGTGCTCAAGAGGAAAATCTATGTCAAAGAACATCATTATTATTATCATTAGAAAGTGAAGATGCACAAAAATATTATGAATATAATAAAGCATTAAAAACACGTATGGGATCAAATGCTATTATGATTTCACCTAATGTAGAAGTTATCAAAGATAATTCTTTTGAATTACTTGATGAACCATTTGAAATAGCTGTTATGAGTTGTGGAGCACCAATGATTCGTTTGGGATTAGAAGGTATGACACACGAGGAATATGAAGCATTACTTTATAAACGTATACAAGGTATGTTAAAAGTAGCTATATCACAGGATTATCATCATTTGATTCTTGGTGCTTTTGGATGCGGTGTTTATGGCAATGATGCTGCTGTTGTTTCTGATATTTTTGATAAGGTGATTAAAGATTTTAATTGCTATCAATTGTTTGATTCCATTGATTTTGCAGTTTTATGCAATCCTAAAAAAGATTATAATTATAAAGAATTTAGTAGAAATTTTTCTCATAAATAAAGCACTTGGTAAAACAAGTGCTTTATTTATTATAATCAATATTTAATTTTCTGCTTATTTTTTTACCTTCTACGATATCACAACTTATACAATCCTCATCACCACTAGATATATCTTCTCCCCATATTTGATAAGCATAATAGGCTTTTTTCGTATAAAGATACGCTTTATATTCACTCGTAGAATCAAAATCACTATAATCAAGATCCTCATCCAAATCATCAATATATTCATTATCTCTAAATGCAACTAATGATTGTACAGAGGCATTAAAACTATTCGTACCACTAGCAACAAAAAGACAATATGTATGATAATCATTAGAATCCTCTGTTCCTTCAATGATAATAACATCACTTCTAAGAATCATTGAATCAGGATCTTTCAACATATCCTGATAACGTTCTGCCATCGTTAATGCATACTTTTCTTCAGTACTTAAAGTATTTAAATGAATTGTTATTATTGCAATACCCAAAATAATAATACCAATAAGTAATACATGCATCATCTGAATATTCTTTTTGTTTAAGTTATCACTTATATGATTGTAATACTTCTTTATTTTCTCAAATAATGGATTTTGAACTACTTCATTTTGTCTTGCACCACAATTCTTACAATAAATACTATCATCACTAATTTCCTCACCACATTGTCGACACTTCATAAAATCCCATCCTTTTTGATATATCATATCAAAAAAGAATGGGATTTTTTAGGACATGTTTTGTCTTATGCAAAATCTGTTCTTACATAACGTACACGACCAATAATCCTTACAGGAAGTTCTTCAATCTCTTCAGGTGTAAAAAATTTTGTATCGTACTTAGGATTAGTAGCTTCTAAGATCATTAAATCATTTTTAAAAGAAACTTTCTTAATAGTAGCTTCGTCACCAATCATTACAACTGCAATACTACCGGAACTTACTTCATTGCATTGTTGAACATAAACCAAATCACCTTTAAAAATATGAGATCCTTCCATAGAGTCACCTGTAACTCTTAAGAAATAATCTCCTTTTTTAGCATCTGTAGGACCAACTTCTACATAACCTTTAAGCTGTTGATCAGCCCATAAATCATAACCAGCTTTGACATCGCCAAGAATTGGTTTTAATCTGTTACCATTAGCAAGTGCCATCTCTACATCACAATCAAGTATTTCAGAAAGAATATCAAGATTTCTACGCTTTAATAGTACACTTTCTCCAGTAATCCAACGATAATAAGTAGACAAAGAAACGCCAACTTTTTTAGCCATTTGTCTATGAGACAAATGATTTTGAGCTTCATACTGTAATAATAAACTTCTTAATTCCATTTTCATCACCCGATTATATAATATCAAATATTTAAAAACTTTGCAAATAAAAAACATTTAACAATAAAATAAATTCCCAAATCTACTTGAACTCATCATCTTAAAATGTATAAAATAATAACACGAGGTGATAACATGAAAGATAAAGTTTATTTATGTATTGATTTAAAATCATTTTATGCTTCTGTTGAATGTGTTGAAAGAGGATTGGATCCTTTTAAAATTAATTTAGTTGTAGCTGATCCTACAAGAGGAGGAGGGGCTATTACTTTAGCAGCATCGCCAGCTATTAAGAAGTTAGGAGTTCCAAGTAGAGGTCGTATTTATCAAATTCCTAAGGATATAGAATATATTATTGCAACGCCAAGAATGACATTGTATATGGAATATTCAGCTAAGATTTATGCTATATTTTTAAAATATATATCTAGCGAAGATATTCATGTGTATTCTATTGATGAATCTTTTTTGGATATTACTAGTTATTTGTCTTTATATAAGATGACGCCAAAAGAATTAGCCAAAACGATTTTAGATGATATTATGGAAGAAACTGGTATTACTGCAACTGTTGGTATTGGCACTAATTTGTTTTTAACGAAAGTAGCTTTAGATATTCAAGCTAAACATACAATGGATAATATAGCTTATTTGGATGAAGATATTTATAAGCAGACATTATGGCATCATCAGCCTTTGACGGATTTTTGGATGATAGGGACAGGAACAGTAAGAAGATTAAATGCTGTAGGCATATTGGATATGTGTGATGTAGCACATGCTGATGAGAAATTGTTGTATAGAATATTTGGCGTAAATGCTGAATATTTGATAGATCATGCATGGGGTAAAGAACCGGTTACAATTGCAGATATAAAGAAATATCAGCCAATAAGTAATTCTATTTCTAATGCACAGGTGTTATTTGAAGATTATAATTATCAAAATGCTTATTTAGTTATGAAAGAAATGGTTGATTTGAATGTATTAACATTGGTTGAAAGACATTTGGTGACGAATCATATTGCTTTATATATTGGTTATTCTAAAAATATAATTAAACCATCAAGAGGAAGTCGTAAAATCAGTGTTACAACGAATTCAAGTAAGTTATTAATGGAGGAATTCAAGTATTTGTTTAAACGTATTGTAAATCCAGATTATCCTATTAGACAGATAGGTATTAGTTTTGGCAATGTGAAAGATGAAATGTATGAACAATTCAATCTCTTTACCGATATCGAAGATATTGAAAAAGAAAAAAGAGTTCAAGAAGCTATTGTAGATATTAGACATCAATATGGCAAGAATGCAGTATTAAAGGGGATGAATTTTTATGATAAGGCGACGACAAGGAAACGTAATACTTTGGTAGGTGGTCATAATGCCTAGAAAAGCAGCACGTGCACAAATGTTTCAACCTTATGATGCTTTAGTGGGATTTAGAGATTTGATTAAGGAACAGGAGAAGGTAGTTGTTTCTCATCATGAGTTGTCTGAATATGAGTGTGAAATGCTTAATCAAATAGTTTATCAAATTGAAGTTGGGATGATGATTAGGGTTGTTTATCGTTATAAAGGAGAGTATATTCAATTAGAAGGTAAGGTATCAAAGATTAACTTTGATACTAAGATGATACAGATAGTTAAAACAAAACTTAATTTGTTGGATTTGGTAGAAATAGAAATATTAGAATAGCTTAAAGTTTAATTGTAATAATGTTTGTGTTACAATAAATAGCGAAGGAGGAATTTTATGAGCAAAATATATTCAAGATTGAATGAAATTCCTCAAGGTCAAGCTAATGATATGATTATGGATGGTTGCGTTGTATTAGAAGGTGGAGCCTTACGAGGTTTATATACAGCAGGTGTTTTGGATGAGTTGATGTTGAATGATATTAATATGAGGGATACTATTGGTATTTCAGCGGGAGCTATTAATGCAGTAGGGTATCATGAAGGGATGATAGGAGAAACTGCGAGGTTTATTTTAGAGAATAGATTTGATTCAAGGTATTTAGGTTTTCGGGCATTAAAGAATAATAAGGGTATTTTTGGTTTTGATTTTATCTTTGAAGGTATGCAGAGCTATGGGCATTCATTATTTTTAAATCATGATAGACATTTTATAACACTTGCGACAAGTTTAGATAATGGAAGCCATGTTGCTTTTAAAGATAATGAATGTGATGATATTTTTCAGGCAATTCGTGCTAGTGCTAGTATGCCTATATTATCAAAAAAAGTTATAGTTAATGATCAATCTTATTTGGATGGTGGATGTTATGTAAGCATTCCAGTTGAATATGCTTTAAAACAGGAATATAAAAAAATTATTGTTGTAAGAACAAGGGATAAAAATTATCGTAAATCTACTAATGTTGGATTAACTGAGATTGTTGAAAAGATATTATATCATCATTATCCTAAATTTCTTCATAATTTGATGACGAGTAGTCAAAGATATAATAGTATATGTGATATATTAGATCAATTAGAAAAACAAGGTATCATATATGTTATAGCACCAAGTCAAGAGGTAACAGTAAAAAGGACAGAAAAGGATTTAGAAAAACTTGGAGATTTATATGAACTAGGTAGAGATGATGTTAAAAGACAACTAGATCAAATTAAAGCGTATTTAAAAGCACCAGCTTGAACTGGTGCTTTTGTTTTATTCTTCTGTTTCTTCTTCACTTTCTTCAATTTCGGATTCAGTTGTTTCTTCCTCTGATGGTTCACTTTCTTCATTTGTGTTATTTTCAGTTTCACTAGAAGAATCAGCTGAAGTTGTAAAGTTATCAGAAGTAAGTGTATTTGTAGTACCTGATGCTGTTGTTTCAATGAAGATGGCGCCATAGTTTGTTGATGGGGTTAATCCTTCAAATGTAATGGTACTATCTGATGTTACAGTTTTAGTTTCGCCATTAACAGTAATAGCCACACTACTACCACTAGGAACTGTGATGCTATAACTTACAGAAGAAGTAGTAAGATTTGTTCTTGTATAAGATGCTATTTCAGTAGCCCCAACAGTAATAGATTGAGAAATCTTATTAGAAGAACCAGCACCATTTTCATAAGCATAATAGCCAGTTACAGTATATTCCCCAGCTGGGAATGTATAGTTTAAAGTACCTGTATTAGAACTTAATGACTCACTATATACGCCATTGCCCGATGAGTCAGTAACATCAACTTGATAAACAATATTTCCATAGATTTGTGTAATATCACCATAATATGGTAAAGTATAACTCTTACCATTAACTGTATAAGTTTTAGTTAACGATGAGCCAGTAGAACCACTATAAGCAGTAAACTCAACGGATATTGAAGATCCATCTAAAGTAGCAGTAAAACTTGATAAACTATCAATACTTGCACCTGTGGCTGTATCTGAAGGCATATTGTTAGATTTAAAGTAACCACTTATAATACGACTGCTAGGAGTTGAACTAGTAGGTGAAATATAAGGATAAATACCAGAAATACAAGTAGATTCCTTAACACCACTAGGTTGACTAGGATAACTATTAGTAACACCGTCGCTATGCAGATATTTTGCTATTAATGATGATATTTGTGCAGCTGGAGCACCTGAAGGATAATATCCTAATTTTTGGGCATCGGAGTTATAGCCACACCAGACAGTCCATGAATAATCAGGAGAATAGGCCGCCATCCATAAGTCTTTATTTTTACCTGCTAAAGCAGTATTAGAAGAATCAGAAGCATGGTTAGATGTACCAGTTTTAGCTCCTATTTGATAACCTAAATTCAAATATGAATAATTACCTGTACCATCAGAAACATAATCTGTCATAATAGAACGAATCATAAATGCTGATTCTTCAGATAAAGCTTGAGTACTATTTTCCTGAGCCTCTTCGTCAATATAAATAACTTCACCAGTCTCTACTAAAGTAATACTTTCTACCGTATGAGGCTCAATATAAGTACCACCATTGGCTATCGCTGCATAAGCACCTGCAACCTCTTCAGGAGTTACACCAGTATACCATGATCCAATCGCATAACCTAAACCAAAATCCTCATCATACATATCAAAACCGAAACCTTCCATATATGAAGTCATTTCACTTGTTCCAACTTCATCAACAACCTCACTTAATGTTTGAATTGCAGCTAAGTTCCATGATTGTGATAAAGCCTCTTTAATAGTTACATCTCCATGATAATTATTATCCCAATTCTTCGGTGTCCAATCGCCTTCACTATATGGCACATCATGAACATAATGAGCTGTTGAATAATCCAAATATTCAAAAGCAGCTGCATAAGCAACGATTGGCTTTAGACACGATCCTGGTTGATTACGTTGACCATAATTATAGCTAGAATCACTTTGTGCTAATTCTTTATCGGCTGCATAAGCATAAGTTGTACCCATAGCTACATAATCCCTTGCAGCTAATACACCTACTATTCTACCAGTTGTTGTTTCTTGCACAGAAGCACCTGTTTGTAGATATTCATCAGGATAACTAAATTCATCACCATTTGCGATATCATTCAAATAACTTTGTAAATCAGTATCTATATAGGTCGTAATAATCATCGCTGTTGTATTAGGATCATATCCTGTTGTTTCATAAACTTCACGAGTGACTTTATCAGCATAAGCTTGATATTCACTGTTGTTTGTGATTGGATTAGATTTCAATGTGTTTTCAACAGCTACTGATTTAGCATCTTCACATTCTTCTTCACTAATATAACCATGATATTCCATTAAATCTAAAACAATATCTCTTCTTTGTTGTGCTAACTCTAAATTATTAAATGGATCATAATTTGTTGGTGAATTAATACAACCTGCTAGTAATGCAGCCTCAGGTAAAGTTAAATTTTGTGGTGCTTTATCAAAATAATAATATGATGCGGCATACAAACCAATCGCTTGATTACCATAACCATAATAAACATTATTTAAATAAGCAGTAATAATTTCTTCTTTTGTTGTTTGTGAAGTAGCTTCAATAGATAAAACAAGTTCTCCAATCTTTCTTTCTATTGTTTGTTCCTCATTAGGATAATAAGTCTTCTTAATTAACTGTTGTGTAATTGTAGAACCACCAGCAGTGATACCACCAGCGGCTATATTACCCATTAAAGCCTTTAAAATTCTAGGCACATCAAAACCATTATGCTCATAAAATCTAGAATCTTCTGCAGCCACAACAGCATCAATCATTACTTGTGGAATATCTTCATATTCTACATCTTTTTTAGTTCCAGATGATCCATAAGAATAATACTCATTTCCATCTTGATCAATTTGCACTGAACTAGAAGTATTTAAAAGAGCACTTTTAGAAAAACCTGAAACTTGATTTAAAATGCCATAGCCAAGATAAATACATACTGATGACATGGCAACAATAACAGCCATTGCAACAATTTTAACTGTTCTTATGCGTCGACGTCTAACATCTACTTTTCTTTTCATTGTTACCTCCTAATCTTCATTATCTGTAGTATCCGTACTATCTGTACTATATTTTTCAAAATATTTCTCAAAAGCAGCATTCACTAATGTTGTACATGCACTTGTAGAACTTATCGGTTGAGCCGCTGAAACGCAAGCCACAGCAACCTCTGGATCATCATAAGGTGCATATCCAATAAACGTTCTATTGTTATACTTTGTGCCATTAACATAAACTTCTGCAGTACCTGTTTTACCAGCAGATTCGGTAATACCATTACCAGTATAACTTGTTGCTGTACCAGATACAACTGCTTCTCTAAAACCTAATTGTACACGCTCTAAACCTAATGAATAACTAGATACATCATCTAATATTTTAACTTTATGTTGAAGCTTAGATATCTTTGTACCATCGCTTGTTTCTTCAAATGTATCTAAGAATAAATGCGGTTGTACTCTTTTGCCACCATTAGCTATGGTAGAAACATATTGTAACATTTGAATCGGTGTATAAGTATCATATTGCCCAATCACAGCATCCAATAAATTACCAGCTTGTCTACTTGTAATCTTACCACGATAACCTAAAGCCTCATAAGGCACATCTAGACCAGTTTTAACACCTAAACCTAAATCACCAGCATCCTTACGTAACACATCAAAAGCACTTTCATCAATATTCAATGTACCTCCATAAGTATAGGTTCCTCCACCCAATAATACAGCTATATGCCACATAAAAACATTGGATGACTGAGCTAAAGCTTGAATATCATTAAGTGTTCCCAAACCACTGGTATCCCATGAATATTTGGTTGCAGTACCAGCAATTTTAAAACCAGCACTTGTATCATCAAAAGTGGTACTTGTAGTAATAAGGTTTTCTTTGTATGCTGTATATATTGTTGCACCTTTAAATGTAGAACCAATGGCATAAGCAGATAAATAATTACCAGAAGCATAATCAATAATTGTTCCATCTTCTTGTCTTTGTTTACCAGCCATTAAATAAATTTCTCCAGTATTAGGATCCATCATACATATAAATATACCATCATTAGCAGTCCAATTATTTTCTTTCATAATATCTTCAATGAGATCACTAACATATTCCTGTATTTCCCAATCTATGGTTGTACGTAAATTACTTCCAGAACTACCACTATCAATGGTCTCAATACTAGGATTACCATCACTATCATAAGTTAACGAATAAGTTGCAGGTGTACCTGATAAAATACTTTCATATTGCTGTTCTAATCCAGATGTTCCTACTCTTGAATCATTATTATAATCTAATGCCAATAATCGGTCTTGAGTACTTGCAGGTAAACCTTGTTTCTTAGTTGTAACACTTCCTAAAACAGATTTAAATGTAGAACCATATGTATATTCTCTTGACCAATCTGTAGTAATTTGAACACCACGTAAAATATCACCATTTTCACCAATAATACTAGCTTCTTTAACACTCAAATCTTCCAACAATACAACGGAACCACTTGTACAAGTTTCAATCTTATTATATAACATATAATAACGAATATCATCATCAGACAAATGTTCTTCTAAAATATCATCAGTAATTCTTTCAAGTTTCAATTTATAAACAGTATCATCATCACCATTTAATTCTTCTTCAGTAAGTAAACTTGTTACATAATCAGGATCCTTCATAATTAGATAATCCTTTTTATCTCTAGTAGTTACCGAAGATATATCAACATCTACATTATCAATTAAAAAATTAACAATAATATCTATTTCTCCACTGGTAATACCATTAACAGTATAATAAGTAGCACAATTAATTGTTTTATTATAAACCAAACGGGTATAATTATGATCGTATATATTACCTCTTGTAGTATCTTTCGTAAAAGTACTTGTATTATATTGAGAAAGCTTTGTTGTATAGTATTCTTGTTGATTGACTTGTAAATAAAACATTCTTACAAGCAGTAACACACCAATTAAAACGACTGCTCCGATAAGAATCTTGAATCTTCGAGAAATAACATTTTCAGGTTGACTTTTAATTTTATTATCTTCTTCTTTAACACCTTCAAATTTTGGTGAATTTTTCCTAAAAATATTCAAAAGAACACCTCCAATCTTATATTACACGAAAATACATAAAAAACATAGTTAAAACAAAACATTCAGTCAATTTCACAAACTAACAAGAAAAAGCGATATTAATTGCTTTAAAACAAGCCACCATCATAACCCCAATCCTTGATGCCATGATATGTCACATAAACATGATCACCTGGAATATCTAATTCTTCTTCAAGAATATCACATATAGCTTCCGTCATTTTATTGTAGGCTTCTCTTGATGCACTGCCAAACAAAGATACAGATACATATGCACCCTTTTCTAATTTTTCTCCACCAAAGTATAAATCATACTCATCATCAAATCCAACCATTAAATAAGTTTCACCTTTACCTAAAATTGAAACAGCTTTACCTAATCTAGATTTGATAGCTTCTTCTTTTTCTTCACTTAATTTTAAAGTTACTTTTGAATCAATAAATGGCATATAAAAACCTCCTTTGAGATATCATAATTCAAAATGATTTAAAATGCAATAATTAAGGTTTTATTCCTTTATAAAAAATAGTGACTTCTTAAATTATTTCTACAATTTCACACAGTTTTGACAATAAAGTATGTTAAAGAATATGTAGAATAGCAAGTGTGAAAGGAGATGGATTAATGAAAAAAAGAATATCTTTAATTATATGTATAGTATTAATGATTGCATCACTTGCAGGTATTGGTGGTACGTTGTATCATGCAACGACTTCAAGTACAACGTCTACAATGGAAATGGGTGAAATGCCAGACAATAGTACATCTACGGATTCTATGCCTTCTAACGATTCATCATCAGTACCAGATTTACCTTCAGGTGATAGTAATGACACTTCATCAACAGTTCCAGAGTTGCCTGATGGAGAAACATCTGATGATTCCTCTACACCACCTGATTTACCAGATGATGCTTCTAGTGATTCATCACAAATGCTTGAAAACAATTCAGATTCACAAAGTCAAATATCCATGGGACAAGGCATGCAATCAACCACTACAAATGATTCTTTGAGTATCATTGAAATTGCCATTATTAGTGTATGCGTTGTTATATTTATGTTATCTTTAACTTATTTGATTATGAGCTATTTAGGTAAAAAGACACTTAAGGAAACGTTCTATGGTACAAAACCAACTGCAATTTATGCGATTGTGAATGTTTTAGGTATATTATTTTTGGTATTAGCTATTGTTTTAGGAAGCAATATTTTCTTATTGGGAAACACTTCTAACAATACCATGCAAATAGAAGAAACAACAGTTAATAATTCAAATGATAGTATTGATGCATCCGCAGTATTAGAAGTAACCGATACTCAAACATTAGATGATCAAGACTTAACTTCTACAAATGAAGATGAAAATGTGGTATTAGTTTCTGATGGTGGCGATTTAACGCTCACAAATTCAACTATCACAAAAGAAAGTGGTGATACTTCTGATACAGAAAGCAGTGAATTTTATGGATTGAATGCAGCGATTCTTGTACAAGAAGATAGTACATTATCAATTAGTGATACAGATATTTCTACGAGTGCTCAAGGGGCTAATGGTATTTTTGCAACAGGTGAGGATGCTTCTATTAATGTTTCTAATGTAACTATTACTACTACTGAAGATTCATCAAGAGGCTTAGATGCTACTTATGGAGGCACTATTACAGCTGATAATGTTGAAATATCTACAAGTGGATCACATTGTGCAGCGGTGGCTACAGATAGAGGAGAAGGAACAATTACAGTAACTAATTCTATATTGAATACAGCTGGTAAAGGTTCTCCATCTATTTATTCGACAGGTAATATTACAGTTAGTGATAGTACAGGAACTGCAACAGATGCATCTTGTGCTGTGATTGAAGGTAAGAATTCGATTACGATTAATAATACAACATTATATGCACAAGGTGTTGGTAGAACTGATGATGGCATTGATAATTGTGGTGTTATGATTTATCAAAGCCAATCGGGCGATGCAGATGAAGGAACAGGAACATTCACTGCAATAGATTCAACATTAACCATTTTAGAAGATTCAACTGTTTATGATACAACACCAATGTTCTTTGTAACGAATACTGATGCCATTATTAATTTAGAAAATACAACACTTAATTATGGTAGTGGAAAATTGATTGTTGTATCTGGAAATGATGGTGAATGGGGTAGTGTTGGTAGCAATGGTGGTAATTTAACATTTAATGCTACAAATCAAACATTAACAGGTGATATTAGTGTGGATGAATATTCAACTTTATCATTAGTATTAAAGAGTTCTACTTTAACAGGTACAGTAAATAGTGATAACACAGCATCACAATTGGATATATCATTAGATGGTTCTTCAAAGTGGGTTGTGACAGGAAATTCTTATATTACTTCTTTAAATTTAGAAGATGAAGATGACTTATCATGTATTGATGATAATGGTTATACCATTTATTATGATAGCGATGCTTGTTCATGGTTAAATGGAAAAACTATTACTTTACAAGATGGTGGTACATTAACACCTATTTCTTAATACTTAAAAAGATCAACATTAAAATGTGTTGATCTTTTTATCAATTAGCTTTTTTTACGCCAATTTTGACCAAATGAATTTTGTTGGGATTCATTAATTCCACGATGGCCATAAACTTTGTAGTTTCTTAATGTTTCTTCTAACTGATTGAATTCTTGATCAGTGAGATTGACATGTGACGCGTTGAGATTTTCCATAATTCTTTCTTTGTTTTTAGATCCTGGAATTGGAATAACATTAGGATATTTATGAAGCATCCAAGCTAGTGATATTTGGGCGTTAGTAGCATTTTTCATAACTGCAAATTTGTTTAATATGTCTAATATTGGTTGATTGGCAATAATATTTTCTTTAGATAATTGTGGAACGAATTTTCTAACATCATCGCCTTCAAATTTTGTTTCAGTCGTAACTTTACCAGACAAAAATCCACTAGCAATCGGCGAAAAAGCAACTACACCTATATTGTTTTCTAAACAATAAGGAAAAATTTCATCTTCACAATCACGCTCTAACATGGAATATAAATTTTGTACAGCTGTAACAGGTGTTATATCATGTGCACGTTTTAGCATTTTAACATCAACTTGTGATAATCCCCATCCCTTAATGAGATTTTCGTTAATAAGCTTACCCATCACTATCGCAATTTCTTCAATAGCTATATCTTGATTAATACGATGCAAATAATATAAATCAATATAATTTGTCTTTAAACGTTCCATAGACTTTTTTAAATGATTTCTTATAACTGTTTCTAAATCATTATTATCTAATTCACTTGTTTCAATATGGAGTTTTGTAGCTAATACAATTTTATTCCTAAAAGGTGCAACAGCTTTACCGACTAATTTTTCATTGTGTCCTTTATAAAATTGTTCTTGACCATAAGTCTCAGCTGTATCAAAAAAAGTACAACCTGCTTGATAAGCATTTCTAATAGCTTCAATTGCATAATCTTCACTTGGGACTTTTCCATATCCATGAGAAAATCCCATACATCCCATACCAATTTCTGATACTGTTAAATTTCCTATTTTTCTTGTTTCCATTTTTTCCTCCTATAAATACTATTTATTATAAAACGCCTTTACATTTGTGATTATATCGCATAAAATATCATTTATAAAATAAATAATATTTATAGAATAATAAATAATAGTTATGGAGGTATTATGGAATTATATCAATTACAGCAATTTTATACTATTGCTAATAGTCGTACAATGAGTGAAGCTGCTAAAAAATTACATATTTCACAGCCTGCATTAAGTGCAAGTTTAAAAAAATTAGAAGATGAATTGGGTATTCAATTGTTTGATCGTTATAAAAACAAAATAAAATTAAATGATGCAGGAAAAATAGTTTTAAAACATTGTGAAAATATATTTTTCTCAATTGATAAGATAAAAGAGGACGTTGAATCATATATTACACAAAATACAATGATCAAAATAGGCTTTGATGATCCTGGACCTATGTGGTATATAGTACCAAATTTATCTATGGCATATGGGTTAGATCGTATTAAAAATGAGTTATATGATCAAGATACATTATCTTTATTATTGAATCATACGTATGACTTAGCTGTTTGTAGTCAAAATATTCAATATTCTAACGTTGTTTCTTATCATTTGGTTGAAGAGAGAATGTATTTATCTGTTCCAAATGGTTATATGTATAGTGATAAAGAGGAAATTGATATGTTTAAAGACAGAATAGAATCAATGATTCATTATATTACTGATTTTAATGGAATGCATAATCGTCTTATGCAACCATTCTGGGATGAATTATCAAAATATACTCAAGTAAAAGATATTAATGATTATTTTATATTTAATCAAATTGTACATAATGAGGATGTTTATACTACAACAACTAAGATAGTTAGACATTATCGTGATGATGGAGATGATAGAAAGCTAGTCTTAATCAACAATAAAGAAACCATATCTAACTATTATCTTGTTTATCTTAAAGATCATGAAGATGAATTAAAAGAATATATAGAATTTATAAAATATATTATGAAAAACTTATAATAAAATAGTGTTTATGATATATTTCAGACATATTGTTTAAATATATGACATGTAAATACTATTTTTTATTTTTATAATTTATGTTATGATACCAATGTCTTTGGGAGGTTAGTATGAGTAAGATTATATTTTTAGATATCGATGGTACATTAACAATGCCTGATATTGGGGTTACTGATAAGGTTAAATATGCTATCAAAAAAGCCAGAGAAAATGGAAATTATGTTTTTATATGCAGTGGTCGTAATAAAGCAGGGGTAAGATCATTAGAATATATTGGTTTTGATGGTTTGATTTGTTGCGCTGGTGGATATATAGAGGTGAATGGTCAAAAGATTTATGAATCAGCTTTAAGTGATGATAAATTAAAATTAGCAAGAGATGTTTTTGATAGAAATCATGTTTTATATAATATGGAAGCAACACATTTGACATTTCAAAGTAAGGCTATGAGTGAGATGTTTGTAAGTCAACGCTTGGATGGTAATATGAATTCAGAATTACAAAGAATGATTAATGAAGAAAAAGATATGTTTAATATTCATTCTTTTGAAGATTTTGAAGCCAATCCAATGCCTATTCAAAAAATGAGTTTTATATGCCAAGATATATCTCAATTAGATGAACCAAAAGAAGTATTATCAAAAGATTTTAACTTTGTAGTTCATGATGTCTTTTCAAGAAATACAATTAATGGTGAAATTATTGTTAAAGGGACTGATAAAGGTAAAGCTATTCATAAGGTTGTAGATTATTTGGGATTATCTATAGAAGATACCATTGGTTTTGGTGATTCTATGAATGATTTACAGATGATTCAAACATGTCATAGAGGTGTAGTGATGGGTAATGGTTCTGATGAGTTAAAGCAATATGCAACTACAATATGTGAGAGTGTTAGAGATGATGGTATCTATCATGAATTGGATAGATTAGGGTTAATTGGATAATAAAAAATTATCAAAATAATAAAATACTTGAATTTTATATAAAATAGTGTATGATAGAGGAGGGAAATCTTTTCCCATTCTTGGAACACTATATATATCACTTCCCCACTTGCGTTTTCAGAAATATACGCCACTATTGCTCTGAATTCTCTTTATTTATATAGCTTTCACACAAAAACATAAATAAGCAAGAATACTTCTGGTATATATTCCCTTAAATTTGTTCCAAGTAAAAAGAGAGCTTTGCTCTCTTTTTGTGTTTATGATTCATTTCATTTTTATTCATTTTTATTTTACATATAAGGGAAAAAATATTGATTTTTTTGTTTTTCAACATATAATAAATATGTAAATGGCACTCGGTGCGGAAGAAAACTCATGGAACTTATCCGTGAGTTTTTTCTTTGCTTAAATATTCTATTTGTTGTGGAATAGTTTTTGATGGCTTATATGTTTGATATTTTTCTTCTTTAATCATGGTATACTCCTCCTGAAGTCGTTTTAAAATAGCATATTTGTAAACTATTGTTTGAACATCATTTTTATTTATTATAATTTATGGTACAACATTTATGGTACAACAATCAATTGGAAAAATCGTAATTTAATTAGACCATACTTTAAAACATAATTCAACAAATTATGTATTAATAGGGTAAAAATATATTGTATTTTAAATAAAAATGGTCCATTAAGAAAAAGGTGATTATGTATTTAATAATACTGTTTATATTGACCAGATACTCAATTTTCCTGAATATTATAGTTCAAAAGATAATGAAAAAATTAAATTTGTTCCAAGTAAAAAGAGAGCTTTGCTCTCTTTTTGTGCTTATGATTCATTTGTATATACTTCATAAGAACTACATATAAGTAAAAATAACAAACCGGTTTGTACAAAGAATATTGTATAATCCATTGTACCATGTATTAATACAATAAGGATATAAGCAATAATTAATGCAAACAATTCTAAATCTAATTTTCTTGAAAATAAATGATAAATACCTTTTAACATACTAATAACATAAGGCACAATACTTGCTAAACCAACAATACCAAAACATAATAACGGATCCAAATAAACACTATGTGCATGTTGAGTAGGGTGTCCATTATATTGGTTATAAATATGCATATATGTCATAGGACCTTCACCAAACAAGAAATGGGTTTTGATATTAGCTATGGCTGTTGTCCAAATATTTTCACGAGTCTTAAAATAAGCAATGATGTTATCAAAACGTGGAAATTTTTCAGGATTCAATATGAAATAACCACAACCACCTAAAACACCTGCTAAAATAACACCACAAGTCTTATAATGCTTATCTAATAATAACATCATAACAATACCAACTGCTAAAGCTGGCCAAGCTGTACGACAACCAGTTAATACAAGTAAAAATAAATTAAGAATAATAGCAAAAATATAATAGATGAGATAATTCATATGATGCCAATAATCTTTCATTTTTAATATCTTATAAAATATCAAACAAACAAAAAATTCAATCATCATTGCATAATAATTAGCATTAAAGAAAACAGAATTAATACGATCTTGAGGACTATTAAAGATAATCACTTCAAATTGATTAATTTCATAGTCATTTAATACACCTATATATTCCACCAACCCATAAAAAGCCGCAAAAATACTTAAAACAATAAGTAAATCAGTAATAAAATCAAATAATTCATGGGTAATATATACACGATAAAACAACATGAAAGAAAAAAATACTAGTAAAGCTATAATACAAGCGACACCATAATAATTCTGATAATATAATGATACTATTAAACTTAATAAACAAAATATGATAATAAATCGACTTCTAGGAATACGTTTATAAGCATCTTGAATTTCTCCAGTAATCAATAATCGAATAGTCAAAAATGCAATAACTATAGCACACATATAAAAAGGTAAAAACATTGAAATAATAGCAACTATAATATATCTTTGATGATGGGTAAAATGTTGCTTCATATAATTTATTCCAAAAATAGTTGTCACCCCCCTAAATGGTATTATCATTTTACAACATAAAAAAAATTTTGTATACTAGAAAAAGAAAAACATAACGAAAAAGAGGATAAATATGAAATATTTATATGTGTTTAACTATGAAATAGAAGAGAAAGAACTTTGTGCAATGGAGTTCAAACGATTATTTAATGAACATATGACAACCAAATATTACATTACTAATACATATATAGATTATACAAGAAGTCCCTATATTCGTGGAAGACTAGATATTATGTTTACTCATACTTCTTTTAATGAGATAGTTCAAGATATAATTGAAGAAGATTTATATTATTTAGATTTTAAAGTCATATATCTTAAAAATGATATTACTCATGTTCATTATCAAGAATCCATTAATAAATGTAAAGAAGCTGCTTTACCAATTAGTGGATCAGTAAATATGCATAATCCTAAAACTATATTTGCGATTACTAAAATTAATGAATTATGGTATTTTGGTATATATCATGATCAATCATTATGGAATAAGCATATGGATAAACCACATTCTTATTCTCATTCGTTAAACTTAAGAGATGCTAGAGCTATAGTCAATATAGCAGTTGGAAATAACTTAAATAAAAAAATTGTTGATCCTTGTTGTGGGGTGGGAACCGTTGTACTTGAAGCATTGGGTATGGGTTTAAATATAAAAGGATTTGATATTAACAGATATGTTTCTTATCAAGCTAGATTAAATCTAGAATACTATGGATATGATCCTATGTTGATACAAAAGAAAGATATGCGAGAAATAACAGAAATATTTGATGTTACTATATTAGATATTCCTTATGGTATTTATAGTCCATTTACTTATGAACAACAGTTAGATTTATTACAACATATCACTTCTAAGGAATTGGTTTTAGTTTCGCATATATCAATGAATCAGGAATTAGAGGATATGGGTTATTATATTGATAATCAAGCTAAAATTAATAAAGGAAATTTTGTTCGTTATATTACATATGCAAAGAAAGGAAAATTGATATGAAACATGTATTTATGATGCATAATGTTAAGAAACATTATGAATTTAAGAAAACAATCGAAGAAGTAATGGAAGGTTATGATTATGAAATTATCATGACTTCTTCTGTTGCAGATGGTCAAAATTATATTAAAAATTATCCTGATAAAGCTAGATTTTATGTTGTTGGTGGAGATGGTACTTTGAATGATATGATTCAAGTATTGGTACATAGTGTTCATGAAGTTGTATTATTGCCATTAGGTACGGGTAATGATTTTTGTCGCTTTTTAACTAAAGAAAAAGATCCTAAGAAGTTATTAGAACAATCTTTAACTTTAGAAGCACAAGAGATTGATACAGTGTTATTGAATGATCGTTATTATATTAATACAGCTTGTTTTGGGGTTGATAGTGTGATTGCAACACATGTTCATGATGTTGCTAATGTACCATTGATTCCTGAAGATAAGAGTTATTTAGTATCTATTGTAAAACATGTGTTTAGTTATAAGAATGATAAGGTTAAGATTATTGTTGATGGTAAGTCATTATATGATGGACAAATTGTTTTATGTACCTTTAATAATGGTAAATATTATGGTGGGGGATTTCCAATTACACCTAAGGCTGATGTGCAGGATGGTTATATAGATTTGTGTGTTGTTGATAAGGTTCCTAAGTATAAAATACCTTATTTGATAACCGTATTATTAAGAGAAAAGCTTTATATTCGTAAGGAAGTTCATGATTATCGTATTAAAGAAGCTACTGTTTATTGTCAAAATAGTTGTAATATGGATGGTGAAGAATATAAAGCTAATAAATATCATTTTCAAATTCAACCTAATAGTTTAAATTTTGTTTTATACAAATAAAGAAAAAAAGGATTTAATCCTTTTTTTCATCATCTTCAATATACTCTTCTTCAACATCAACATAAGTTTCAACATAACCACAAGTCTTACAAATAGCTGCTTTTAAAGGATAAACAATCTTCTTTAAATCAGGTTTCTTTTCAATCACTGAAAAATCACTAATAACTTGGGCTTCATCTACAATATAACAATTTTCCTGCATTTCTTTATGACATCTAGGACATTTTCTCAAGATTATCACCTCTAAAGATATTATACAAGAAAATATTACGAAAACAAAGAGAAAAATAATTTTTAGTAAATGTGAAGTAAAATTGTAATGATTCCATCATATTAAATATTCATATTATAAAAAACCTAACATTAAAAAACCATTATTTTCCATTCTATTTGTAGAAATATGTGTTATAATGTTGAGCAAGGAAGTGATTAAAAAACATGATAAAGTTAGAGAATGTTACTAAGGTTTACAAAACAGGTGTAAGAGCCATCAATAACATTAATGTTAATATTGAACCAGGCGAGTTTGTGTATGTAATAGGTTCAACGGGAGCAGGGAAATCAACTTTTATTAAGTTATTATATAGAGAAGAAAAAGCAACATCTGGTAGAGTGATTGTTGCAGGACAAGATGTATCTAAAATTAAGAATAGAAAGGTACCATATTTTAGAAGAAATATCGGTGTTGTTTTTCAAGACTTTAGATTATTACCTAAAAAGACAATATTTGAAAATGTTGCTTTTACTTTGGAGGTAACAGATACACCTAGAGCTGAGATTAGAAAAAAAGTAAGAAGAACATTAGAATTGGTAGGATTAGAAGATAAAGCCAATGCTTTTCCTCATGAGTTATCTGGTGGTCAACAACAACGTGTAGCTATTGCTAGAGCAATTGTTATATCACCAAAGGTATTGATTGCTGATGAACCAACAGGAAACTTGGATCCAGATACATCAAAGGAAATTATTGAATTGTTGCAGCGTATTAATGAAGTAGATAATACAACTGTTTTGGTTGTTACGCATGATAGAGAAATAGTCCAAAGATATAAGAAAAGAACTATTCTTATAGAAGATGGATGTATTAAGACAGATACTAGTGCAGGAGGTTATATTAATGGAACTCATTAGTTGTATAAAAAACTTCCCAAGACATTGTAAAACAGCGATTCAAAACATTTGGCGTAATGGTGTTATGTCAGTTTCATCTATTTTTGCAGTTATGATTACATTATTATTGATTGCTGTTATAGGTATTATAGCTGTTAATGTTCAGGATATGACTTATGGTATTGAAGAGAGTTTAACGATTTACGTAAAGCTTGATCAAGATATTAGTGATGAAGATGCACAGGCACTGCAACCAGAGATAGAAGCAATTGATGGAGTGAAGGTAGTTACTTTTTCATCTAAGGATGATGAATTGGATAAATTAATTGAAGCTCAGGATGATGATGGTGCAGAGTTGTTTGAAATGTATCGTGAAGATAATCCTTTAGGTGCAGCTTTCAATGTTGAAGTAGAAGATGCAACACTTATTGATGAAGTTGTGGAGGAAATAGAATTAATTGAGCATGTCAATCAAGCAACAGCTGGAGGAGAATCTACAAGTTCATTAGTGACAACATTGGAAACAATTCGTAATGGTGGCGCTATATTTGTGGTTGCTTTAACAGTTTTAGCATTATTTATGATAGCTAATACAACAAAAATGACTATTGCTGCAAGAGAGACAGAAATTAGTATTATGCGTATGGTTGGTGCAAGCAATTGGTATATTCGTTTACCTTATATGTTAGAAGGTATTTTTATAGGTATTATTGGTTCTATTGTACCTGTTTTAGCTATTTATTTTGGTTATCAATATTTATATGATAGTGCTATAACTTTATTACCAAGTATGTTAGCATTAAGAGAACCATTTCCATTTATATGGCAGTGCTCTGGTGTTTTGGTT
The DNA here is from genome assembly GCA_021201315.1 of Erysipelotrichaceae bacterium. Lineage (GTDB taxonomy): Bacteria > Bacillota_I > Bacilli_A > Erysipelotrichales > Coprobacillaceae > JAJQDJ01. The sequence continues at coordinate 482 of JAJQFG010000127.1, read as the reverse complement.
GCTTTAGGTAGCGGTGTAGGTTTAATAGGAAGTTTTGTATCAATTAGAAGATTCTTAAAGTTTTAAGAATCTTTTTTTGTTTATATGTGAAAATTGATTATTATTTGACTTAAAGATTCATTTTCTCTATAATAGTGTGTGTTAAAAGGTGGGATGTTATGTTTACGAAAAAGGAAATATTTTCTATTCCAAATATATTAAGCTATTTTAGAATTGTACTGGTACCAGTTTTTATATATGTTTATTTTCATGCAGAATCGCAACAGGATCATCTTTTATCTGCAGGTATTTTAATATTATCAAGTTTGAGTGATCTTTTTGATGGTATGATTGCTAGAAGGTTTGATATGATTACTGAACTTGGAAAACTTATTGACCCAATAGCTGATAAATTAACCCAATTAGTAGTTGCAATTGCATTAATGTCTCTTGAATTTCGGAGCTATATGCCAAAATAAGCACCCATAATTTAACTTTTATGT
>JAJQFG010000070.1 GCA_021201315.1 Erysipelotrichaceae bacterium | reverse complement strand
TCATCGCAGGAATAGATAATTCTACAAGTAATGGTAATATTTTCTTTGTACCCATCTTATTATCATCCATAACTATCCCTCCACAATTTTGACATTACTTTTTATATTATTTAGAAAAATAATATTTACTTTATTTATTTCAAACATCTTTGGATAAATTTATCTATAACAGTTAATGTCTCTTCCTTAAAGAATACACCTCCACCATGATCAGCATGTTTAACTAAATACAATTCTACATCTTTTTTAGCCTCTTTTAGCTTATAATACAAATTAACACTTTGTTGACAAAATACTGTTCTATCTCTTGTACCGTGCATAATTAGAAAAGGTATATTAAATTCTTCATTCACATATGTTTTGGCATTGGCTATTTCAGCTTTTTCTTTATTTTCTCTAATATTAAACCCCATTACCATGCCTTCATGACTTGATGGTAACTGATGATCTAATGATGTTGGAAAACCATCATCTAAAGTTATTTCAACTGCACCATATTCATCAATTATTCCTTTAACACAACAATTTTCGTCATTAATAGGCTCATCAAACTTATCAGTATGAGCTGTCAATCCAACCAAAGATGATGTATTTCCTCCTGAAGAATTACCCATAATAATAACATTTTCCTTATCAACACTATATTCATCATCATGTGCTTTCATAAAACGAATAGCATTTTTAGCATCAATGATTTGTGCAGGAAACTTTGCAATGCCACTATGACGGTATTCAATAATTGCTATAACATAGCCTTTAGCAGCTAATTTACCTAAATTGACTACGTCTCTATAACAGTTTTGCTTTCTCCACGCTGATCCTTGTACATAACATATACATGGATATTTTCTATCAGGTTGATTAAAAATTTTAGGCATTAGTATTTGTAAATGTAAATCAGCATCATCTTTATGATCATATACAATATCAGGTATATAAGCCACATCTACTTCATTGCCATCCATGATAATTTCTTTTGCTCCATCTACTTCATCTGTATATTCTATCATTTCCTCATATGTATAATCTTTAACTTCTATATTCATAATTTTTCTCCTCTTACTTAATTAAAAAGGCTAGAAATCTAGTCTTTTTAAGCATTTTCCATTTCATCTTTTAATGCCATATTATCTTGAATCTTAAAGAATGGGTAGTATAACACCATAGATACAATAACTTGTATTAGCGTTAACCAAATACCAGAAATTCCACAAATTAAATACCCACCTAAGAATATCGGTGTTCCTGCTGCTCCAGTTGCCATAATAGGATATGATGCTAATCCAAAATACATCATAACGTATGTAATAACAATCAATACCTGAGGCGCTAAAAAGAATGGTATAGCCATAATTGGATTTAAAATCATAGGCATTCCAAATATAAGTGGTTCATTAATACCTGTTAGTTGGGGTATAATGGATAGTTTTCCTAAAGCTTTATAGCGTTCACTCTTGCCAAATAATAACATATCAATATTCAAACCAGTTGTACATCCAGCACCTCCGATTAACAAATATAGCCAAGCGAATGTTATAATATTTAACATTGGTTGCCCTGCTGCATATGCAGCTTGATTTTCAATACCAGCTTGCATATATAAAATCATATAAAATGGGCCAGTTACTTGTCCACCATGGATACCAAAGAATCATAACAAAGTTCCTACAAATGTTAATAACATATAAGTTGCTAAACTGCCAGATAAAGCTGATAAAGGTGTTGCAATTAACGCATAGAACCATTCACTGAACGTTTCTCCTGTAAAATAAGCGAACAATCCATGAATTACTAAGAACACAGCACCTATAATGAATCCAGGTATTAATGCACTAAATGATTGACTCACTGTTGGTGGTACACCACTAGGCATTTTAATTGTCCAGCCTCTATCCAATACGAACATATAAATATATCCAACCAATAAGCCTACCAACATAGCTGTAAACAATCCCTTTGATCCTAAATAATCAAAAGTTAAAGCCGTTATTTCTGTTTCATTAACAATTGCTGTTGTCAATGGTGTCATTATAAGAAAGGCCATAATAGCCATGAATCCTGCAGAAATTGCTGCTCCTGTTTTGTTTTGCTCACTAACATAAGCATATGTTATAGCAAATGCAACATATACAGATAAGAATTCTGTAGTAAATGTACCGACTAGTGATAATATTGTCTTTAAACCTGTGCTTTCTAGTAAACTTTGGTATGAACCAAGATCAATAGTGGCAACCATACTAAATATAGACCCAATAATGATTAAAGGCATAATCATATTGAAGCCTGTTGATATGGCTTTTAAAATTTTGTTGTTACCTACTTTCGTAGCAACTGGAACTAGAATCTGTTCCATTTTCTCTGTGAGTTTATCCATTTTTACTCTCCTTCCTAAATTACAATAACATTATATAATACACTGGAATCATGAAAAAGACTGTTAATTTCCTTTTAAGGGAGGAAGTTATATAGATCCATTAATTCTTTAATTAATGTTTTATATAATTGGGCAGAAATTAACATGTCCTCAGCATGAATCAGCAACAAATCCAATTCTTTGTTTTGTGAAAGTAATTGTGCATGAATTTGATTTGCTTTTAATAATAGATTATCTCCTTCTTTGATTGCTTTTTTAGCATTGTTTGTCTCATTGTCCTTAGCATATTTTAAGGCTTGATGATAGTGTTCTTGCGAATCTATGGTATAATCTACAATTTTTAATGTATTATCTAACATATTTATCAACTCCCACGTCTATAATTATATTTATAATGATATTGTTTTAAAGACTATCAATTTCCTTCATTGGAGGAAATATTTCTTTGTATTTCATCATTATCAGTAGTATCATTATTTTATGGAGGTAACTATGAAACAAAAGATTAAATATTTTCTTATTATTGAAATAATCCTCTATATTATTTTCCTTTCATTAGATCTTACAAAGCATTATGCTATTACTACACCTGTTAAATATACAAGTATAGTTCTTTGCTTTATATTTTCTTTATATAGTAATTTACATCATAGTGATAAATTGATTTCTATAGCTTTATTTTTTACAATAATGGCTGATTGGTTTTTATTAGTTATGAATGAATATGAAATTCTTGGTCTTATTTGTTTTATTGTTGTTCAATTAATATATATGATAAAATTAGGAAATCGTTTATTAGTACTTAGAGTAATTTTGCCTGTATTAATCATCTTTCTAACAAGTATATCTAATCCTATAGATATTCTTGCGATTATCTATTTTTTTCAATTATTGATTAATGCTATGATATCTTGGAGAGATTATAAAAATATTGGATTCATATTTGCGTTAGGACTTACATTATTTGTTTGTTGTGATACTTGTGTTGGTTTATTTAATCTAACTGATATGGGTTTAATTCATGAGTTTACTCGTGTCGGCATGTGGTTGTTTTATCTACCTTCTCAAGTATTAATAGTTATGTCAGGAATAACATTATTAAAATAATTAATTTTATGTTATAATGTTATAAGCAAGGAAGTGGTAATATGGGAATTTATTTTAATCCAGGCAATATAGGTTTTACGAAAGTTCTAAAAAATCAAATTTATGTGGATAAATCATTGTTGATTGAAAAATTAAATAAAATAGTAAACAGCAATGATTGCTATGTTTGTTTTTCAAGGCCTAGACGATTTGGTAAAAGTACAGATGCCAAAATGCTTTCTGCTTATTATTCTAAAGGCTGTGATTCTACATTATTATTTAATGATTTAAAAATATCACATGAATCCAGTTATCAAGAACATTTAAATAAATACAATGTTATTTATATAGATATGCAATATTTCTATAATATGTCTGTATCTGTAACAGATATGATTGATTTAATAAATGAAGAACTTATTGATGAAATTAACGAAAATTATCATATATCTCTAAGAAGAAATAAATTATCATTATTATTAAATGCTATTTATGGTAAAAAAGGTGAACAATTCATATTTATTATCGATGAATTATGAGAAGCTTCTCATAATTCATCTTATGGGAAGTAAAATTTTATGG
>JAJQFG010000018.1:18148-24176 GCA_021201315.1 Erysipelotrichaceae bacterium | reverse complement strand
TAAGAATCAGAACCTATAAAACAGTTAGTGGAACTAAATATTATTCAAGCTGGTCTGCAAGTAAGAGTGTAACAACTAAGTAAAACGGAGGAATCCGTTTTTTATATTATTCATAGTAGTTTACTATGAAATATTACGTGACATTTAAACAAATACATGTTATATTATGAATTAGGTGATATATATGAAAATTTCGACAAAAGGTCGCTATGCTTTACGCTTAATGGTTGATTTAGCTCAAAATGAATCACAGGGACATATTTCATTAAAAGATGTGGCTAAAAGACAAAATATTTCAGTTAAATACCTTGAACAAATTGCTTCTCCTTTAAGTAAGGCAGGTTTAATTAAGAGTACTAGAGGACCTTCAGGAGGATATTCTTTAGTAAAATTAGCTAAAGATTATACGTCAAGGGAAATATTGGAGGTTGTTGAAGGAAAAGTATCATGTGTTTCTTTTTTAGATGATGATGATATTCCTAGTGAAGATATTCCAATGATGTCTTTTTATGAGGGATTGAATAAGGTTATTATTGATTATTTGGATTCTTACACTTTAGCTGATCTAGTAGAATTAAATAGTGGTTTTATATGGGATTTTGTGATTTAAAAATGTGCTTTAAAAGCACATTTTTATTTTTATTCAAAATTCCCAAAACTATATTTATATGTTCATTGAAAATTTGCTATAATGATATTATCAAGGAGGATAATATGAAAGAAACGCAAAATATTGAATTCAAAGAATCACGGCGAGATGAATATCTCAAATGGATTTGTGGTCAAGCAAACGCTCAGGGTGGGAAGATTTATATTGGTGTTAATGATGATGGAGAAGTTGTTGGAGTTAGTGATGCTAAGAAACTTATGGAATCCGTACCTAATAAGGTACGAGATTATTTGGGCATTGTGGTAGATGTGAATCTTTTAAGACAAGGTGATAAAGAATATTTAGAAATTAAGACACCAAGTAGTACATATCCTATTAATTATAAAGGACAATATCATTATCGTAGTGGTAGTACAAAACAACAATTAAATGGGGTGTCTTTAACGAATTTTTTGTTTGATAAATTAGGTGTTAAATGGGAAGATTATCCTATTAGTAATGCTTCAATTGATGATTTGGATGAAGAAAGTTTTAAGATTTTTAATAGAGAAGCACTTCGCATAAAAAGACTAACTGAAGAAGATTTTAGTGTCACTCGTATTCAATTATTAGATAATTTGGGACTTATTGTTGATGGTAAGTTAACACGTGCTGGCGTATTATTATTTCATCCTCATCCTGAACGATGGATTGCAGGTGCTTATATTAAAGTAGGTAAGTTTGGTATTGGTTCAGATTTGCAGTATCAAGATGAAATATCAGGATCATTGATAAATCAAGCCGATAAAGTGATTGATCTTATATTTTTTAAATATTTGAAGGCACATATTTCATATGAACATGATAAAAGAGTGGAAACCTATCCTTTTGTAAGAGAGGCTATCAGAGAAGCAGTGTATAATGCAATCATACATAAGCAATATTTCTCAGGGATTCCTATCCAAATACGTATTGAAGATACAGCTATGTATATAAGTAATGATAGTGTATTACCAAAAGGTTGGACCAAGGAAACACTTATGAATGAGCATCGTTCAATCCCTTATAATCCTCATATTGCTAATGTTTTTTATAGAGCTGGATATATTGAATCATGGGGTAGAGGTATCCAAAAAATATGTGAGGCATGTAAAGAAGCTGGTGCGGATAATCCAGAGTATATAGTTTCTAAATATGATATGAGAGTGAAATTTAATGCTATGGAGTTTGAAAAGAATAATGAGAATGTTGTATCAAGTTATCATTTAACACTATTAGAAAACAACATAATAGAATTAATACAAAGAAATCCTAGAATAACGCAAAAAGAAATAGTAGAGGAAATAGGTGTATCTCGTAGAAGTGTACAAAGAGCTTTTGTTAATTTGAAAAGCAATAAAATTATTGAGCGTAGTGGAAATAATAGAAAAGGGTATTGGAAGATAAATTGACAATTTTCGAAGATGAAATGGCGTCAAAATAGAACTTAAGTTTGGCACCGTTTTGACGCCAAACTATAAAGTGACCATTATGTTTAAATTAATAAAAATAGATTGAATTTAAGCGTGTTTTTGTTGATTATAAAAAAATTTATAAATAAAAATTTCGAAAATATTTGCCACACGCACTCGAAAGAGTACTAGAAATACGAATAATAATGAAATGTATTGTTGCTTGAATAATTATGCGATTTTTTATACAATATTCATATGAATAAGAGGGAAAATAATGAAGGATTTATCAGTTAATGAAACTGCGAAAAAATTAAATCAAAATCAACAAAGCTTACATGTAGCTATGCCGTTTTTAAACACGCCATATAAATTAGGCTCGGCAAAAGAATTTATCAATCAAATAGAAGATAAAGATACACGTCAGATAGCTTTAGCTGAATATTACTATTTTAGTGGATTATCAGCAAAAGCATCAGACATTGCTGAAGAATATTTAACGCATCAAGATATTGCTTTACGTTTATCTGCATGTTGGATTTATGGTTATGCTAATATGGCATTAGATCGAATCACCAGAGCTAAACAAGCTATACATCAAATTCAAACAACTGTTGCATCTATTGATGAAAATACACCTTTAATTTATCAAGCGTACGGTAAATGTGTAGGTACTGGTGCAAATGTTTTATTGCATCTTCCTTTGTCAGAAAACATTAATACTTCTAATGATTATATTAGTATATTACCAAAAGGATTACGTTTATTTGCTTTATATATACAAGCTCATCAAGCTTATTTAGATAAACAATATGGAGTTTGTATTGGCATATCTGAAACAGCATTAATAATGGAAAGTGAATTATATCCTATTCCAACAATATACTTACACTTAGTAGCTGCTATGGGACATATGAGTATGCGTCAAAGTGAACAAGCCAAAGATCATCTTTTAAAAGCATGGGAAATTGCACAGAAGGATGATATGATAGAACCTTTTGGTGAACATCATGGATTGTTAGGAGGCTTATTAGAAATTCTTTTAAGAAAAGATTATCCTGATGATTTTAATCGTATAATTAATATTACGTATAGCTTTTCTGCAGGTTGGCGAAAGATACATAATCCTGAAACAGGACATAATGTTGCTGATGATTTGACAACTATGGAATTTACTGTTGCAATGTTGGCAGCTAGAAAATGGTCAAATAAAGAAATAAGTGCACATTTAAATATTTCAATAAATACAGTAAAAATGCATATATCATCAGCCTTACAGAAACTAGGTATATCGAAACGAAGTGAATTATCACAATTTATGCTCAAATAATGGGTAGTTGCTAAAAAGTAACTACCCATTTTTATATTAAAATGGGTGTATGAATAAATAAACGTTTATTTTATAATAATGATAAGGAGGATGAACATGAATGGAGGTAGAAAATATATCATAGATGGCATGGAACTTAATATCCCACTATACTATGACAAACAATCTGGTAAATACATTGAGAATTATGAAGAATGGATAAACAATAAAATATTCACACCTTTAGGGCATCTTATACTATTTGCTGGAGAAGATGCCTGTGAATATTCATTAAGTATAGATAATAAAGATTGTTTAGATTGTGGTTCATGTAAGTTCTATCAAAGAGCAAGTGAAGAAACATGGATAGGCATTTGCACAAATAAAAAAGAAAGGAGAGATTATTTTGAAACGTTTTAAAATACAAAGAAAAATATTAAACATAATGTTGTCATTGATTCTATGCTTTAGCATGTTATCAATATCTTCAATCAATGTTTCAGCAGCAGATCATACACATGATAATGTAACTTTTACAGCATGGTCAACTAAAAATGCGTTACCATCAGAATCAGGAAAATATTATTTAACGACTGATGTAACATTATCTGAATCATGGTGGCCAAAAGATGGTACAGTACTCTGTCTTAATGGGCATACTATTAAATACAGCGGTTCATCTTATCAAGCTGTTATTACTATTACAGAAAATGTTACTTTAACAATATATGATTGTGATGGCAGTGGTACAATAACAGGTGGTACAGGATATCTTTCAATCGTAACAGCAGATACTACTTACGGAGGTGGCATCTACATTTATAAAGGAACATTGAATATGTATGGAGGTACAATAACAGATAATTCTGCAACCAATTCAGGTGGTGGTATTGCCAATCATTACGGAACGGTAAATTTAAATAGTGTAACCATCATAAACAATACAACTGCAGGTAGTGGTGGAGGTATATCTAGCAATATAGGTGGTTCAATCAGTATAAACGAATGTATCATAAAAAATAACAGTGCTCAATCTTATGGTGGTGGCATATACAATGTTAATGAAATGACTATTTCTAACAGTACTATTGAATCAAATACTTCAAGCAATAATGGTGGAGGTATAAGTTCTGGTGGAAATTGTACAGTTTCTAATAGTACTATTAAATCAAATACTTCAAGCAATAATGGTGGTGGTATATACAATTCTGGAACTTTAACTGTTCCTGATAGCACAATTAAATCAAATATCTCAAGCAATTCTGGTGGCGGTATATATAATGAGAAGGGAACTTTAACAATTTCAAATAGTACTATTGATTTGAATGCATCAAGTAACAATGGTGGAGGTATTTACAATAGTAATGTCGGGACTGTAACTGTTTCTGATAGCACAATCAAATCAAATACTTCAATCAGTAGTGGTGGAGGTATTTACAATACTTATGGTGGAGCTTTAAACGTCTCTGACACTTCTATTGAATCAAATAGCTCTGATATCAATGGTGGAGGTATTTATCTTGGTGGAGGCATGACTATTTCAGGAAGTATTAAGATTTAGAATAATACATGTAGTTCTAGTGCGAATAATGTATATATTCCTGTAAGCTATTATGATTCGCAAAACCAAACTTATGTATATGATAATAAGATAACTGTTGGTACATTATTAAGTGAATCTAATATTGGCATTATCATGGAAACTGTTTGCGATAATATTGATGTCATTACAAAATCATCTCTTATTTTTTCATCAGATGGTTATAAGTATGATAATTATTTTTCTAGTGATGATGATGATTATGTAGTAGCAGTAACAAATGATGGTAGAAATTTAAAACTTGTATTAGATCTTGCGTGGACAATTAATGATGATTACAGTGAAGCAACAGTAACTTATACTTTATCAGGCAATGATTATGTTGTTACGACTACGGACATAACTAAAAATGTAGTGTACGAGATAAGCTGCTTAAGGCAAGGATTAACAAGATATACCGCAAAAATAACAATCTATAAAGATACATACACTTATACTGAAAATGTCTATGCAGAAAAGCTTGATCATGAATATGGTGATATGGAATTCGATTGGAATGGTACTTCATGTACAGCAAAAATAGTATGTAAAAATTGTGGATCCTATATTAGTTCTGGATGCAATGTATTAGAAGAGTTCGTAGAAGCTACTTGTACAGAACCAGCCAAAATAATCTATACAGCAACAAAAACTTTAGAGGGTGTTACTGGTTCAGATACAAAAATAGTTACATATGGTGAAGCTAATGGTCATACATATGGTGAGCCAGAATGGACTTGGAATGAAGATTATACAAGTGCAACAGCTACATTCAGCTGCGAGAACTGTGATGATCAACAAACAGTAACTGCAAGCAATAATGATATTACATCAAGTAAAACAACGGAAGCTACTTGTGAAGAAACTGGTAAAACAACTTATAAAGCTAAAGTTACATTCAATGGTGTTGAATATACTGATGAGCAGATAGTTGCAACAACTAGTGCATTGGGACATAACTATACTTTATCTACAATTACATGGGAAGATGATTTCAGCAAAGCAAAAGCAACTTTCATTTGTTTAAACGATTCATCTCATAGTTTAACAAAGAATATGGAAGTTAATACTAAAACAACAGCAACATGTACAAAAGATGG
>JAJQFG010000018.1:0-18048 GCA_021201315.1 Erysipelotrichaceae bacterium | reverse complement strand
AGCAACATGTACAAAAGATGGAAAAACAGTTTATACAGCAACAGTAACATTTAATGGTGAAACATATAGCGATACACAAACTGTTAGTATTGCTGCAACTGGTCATACATATGGAGAACCAACGTTTAAATGGTCAAAAAATTATTCAACAGCAACAGCAACTTTCACTTGTTCAAATGATTCATCTCATATTTTAATAAAAGATATGGAAGTTACTACTAGAACAACAGAAGCAACATGTACAACAGAAGGTTCAATATTGTATACAGCAACTTTAAGTTTTGAAGGACAACAATATAGTGATACTAAAACTGAGACACTTAGTAAAATCGCTCATGAATATGATGATCCAGAATGGACTTGGAATGAAAATCATACAAGTGCAAAAGCTACATTCAGTTGCAAAAATTGTGATGATAAACAAACAGTAACAGTTAGTGGTGATGAAATTACATCTAGTACAACAAATGCTACATGTACAACTGATGGTAAAACAACTTATATAGCAAGAGTTACATTAGATGGAGTAGAATATACTAATACACAAACTGTATTTTTTGCTGCAACAGGACATACATATGGAAAACCAATATTCACATGGTCAGAAGATTATTCAACAGCAACAGCTTCGTTTGCATGTACAAGTGATGATGATACACAAACTTTTGATGCAATTATAACATCTACAACTACTGAAGCAACATGTACAACGGATGGCCAAATTGAATATATTGCAACCATAGAATTTGAGGGTCAAACATATACAGATAAACAAACTGTTGTGTTAGATGCTATAGGACATGCTTATAGTAATCCTGTCTTTACATGGGAAAAAGATGGCTCGGCTGCATTGCTACATTTACATGTACTAACGATTCTTCACATATTGAAACAATCGATTCAATAATTTCATCTAGTGTCAAAACTGAAGCAACATGTTTGGATAAAGGGACAACAACTTATACAGCAATTGTTATATTTAATGGAGTAGAATATACTGATACATTAGATGTAGAAGATATTGAATCTATTGGTCATAATTATGATGAACCAGTGTTTATGTGGAATGATGATGGATCAAATTGTGTTGCAATGCTTGTATGTCAAAATAATAGCACACATATTTATGTTTTTGGTAAAGATAATGTTGCAATAACGTCAGCAGTTATAACTGAAGCAACATGTTTGAATAAAGGAACAACAGCTTATACAGCAACTGTTACTTATAATGGAACAGAATATACTGATACATTAGAAGTGGAAGATATTGCTGCAACTGGTCATACTTTAACACATGTTGAAGCTGTAGAAGCTACTGAGACAACTGTTGGAAATATGGAATATTGGTATTGTGCAGACTGTGGTAAGTATTTTAGTGATGAAGATGGTACAATTGAAATAGGATATGAAGATACTATTGTTAAAGCTACAGCAGATACATCAGAAGTTCCTTTGACTAGTAAAGAGTCTACAGATAATACTGATTCTACAAGCAGCAAAGTAACTACTAATGAATCAAATAAAAAATGTTAATACAAAAACAAATAGTGATAATACTACTAAAACAACTACAACAACGAGCGAAAATCCGCAAACATCAGATGATGCTATATATATGATTTATATTATTGGAATGATATTGTCAGGCTTATATTTTATAACTAGAAAAAGAAAATATAATGATTAGTACATTATAAGGTAGGATGTGTCTAAAGTGGAATTTAAATTTTCACTTTAGAATTTCTCTTGAAATTTGTAAAAAAATGATTGACTTTTAATTCCTATAGGTTTAATATGTATTTAAGCAATACAATAAAGACGATGAAAAGAAAAGTAGTTTATCTAAGATGCATAGAGAATTCTTGGTTGGTGAAAAAGAAAGATTGAGGATAAATGAAAAATGGCCTTGGAGTTGCATATCTGAGCAAATGTTAGGGTATGTCGGGTTCACCCGTTATAGTGATAGAGTATGATGGTACTCAAAGAGGAAATAATCGTGAGGTTATTTTAAAGCAAGGTGGTAACACGGGTAATATATCTCGTCCTTAATAGGGCGAGATTTTTTTATTGTATTGATAGATAATTTTAGGAGGAAAGAGAAATGAAGAAATTATTAAAGGTTTTATTGGCAGGAGCATTTGCATTAACTCTTGCAGGTTGTGGTTCAAGTACTGATACAAGTAGTGATGATAGTGAAGATAAGACAATTACTGTTGGTGCTACCGCTGTACCTCATGCTGCTATTTTAAATGATGTTGTAAAAGATTTATTAGCAGAAGATGGATGGACATTGGATGTTGTTGAATTTACTGATTATGTACAACCTAATACATCTTTACAAGATGGTGATTTAGATGCTAACTATTTCCAGACTTTAGCTTATATGGAAGAACAAAATGAAGAAAGAAGTTTAAACTTAGTTGCAGTTGCAGGTATTCATTATGAAGCAATGGCTTTATATTCAAATACTATTGAATCTTTAGATGATTTAGCAGATGGTGCTACAATTGCTATTCCTAATGATGGTTCTAATGAATCACGTGCTTTAGCATTGTTAGCAGCTAATGGTTTAATTGAATTAGAAGATACTGATGATTTATATACATTACAAAGTATTACATCTAATCCTAAAAATTTAGAATTTGCTGAATTAGAAGCTGCTAATTTACCTAACAACTTAGCTGATGTTGATGGTGCTGTTATTAATGGTAACTATGCTTTAGATAGTGGTATTACTGAAACAGCTTATACAATAATTGCTGAAGATTTTACAGATGAAGAAGCTGCACCATATATTAACTATTTAGTAGTTAAAGAAGGTAATGAAGATAGTGATAAAACACAAGCTTTGATTGCTGCATTACAATCTGATGAAGTTGAAGCTTATATTGAAGAACAATATGGTAGTTCAGTAGTTGCTAAGTTTACGACAGTGGAATAAGCATGAAAGTTATATATCTTGCTGGTGGGTGCTTTTGGGGAGTCCAAAAGTACCTTAACCAGTTTAAAGGCGTTACTAATACAGTGGTAGGTTATGCTAATGGACATACTGCAAACCCAACTTATCAGGAAGTAAAATCACAAAGTAGTGGACATAGTGAAACAGTAAAAGTTGAATATGATGAAAATATCATAACATTAGAAAAATTGTTGGATTATTTTTATAGGGTGATTGATCCTACATCTTTGAATAAACAAGGAGAAGATGAAGGAATTTCTTATCGTACAGGTATTTATTATGTAGATGAAGAAGATAAAGAAGTGATTCATAAGGTTACATCTAATGTACAGGATAAATATGATAAGAAATTAGTGATTGAAATATTACCGTTAGATAATTTTTATACAGCTGAAGAATATCATCAGAATTACTTAGATAAGAATCCAACAGGATATTGTCATATTCCTTTAATTTTTTTTCATATGGAGGATGAAGAATGATAGATGTACAACATTTAAGTAAGAATTTTGATGATTTAGAGGTCATCAAAGATGTTTCTTTTCATATCAATCAAGGAGATATATTTGGAATTATTGGTCAAAGTGGGGCAGGTAAATCTACCCTTTTACGCTGTCTTAATGGTTTAGAACCTTATCAAAAGGGGACTGTTATAGTTGATGGTCATGACGTTGGAAATTTATCTAAGAAAGAATTAAATGAAGTCAGAAAAGAAATGGGTATGATTTTTCAAAGCTTTAATTTATTGAATCGTTTAAATGTTTATGATAATGTTGCTTTACCTTTGCAATTTTGGAAACAAAAAAAGAACAGTCCTGAAAATAAAGCTAAGATAGAACATTTATTGGATTTAGTAGGTTTAACTGATAAAGCCAAAAGCTATCCTAGGGAATTATCAGGAGGGCAACAACAACGTGTGGCAATTGCCCGAGCATTAGTCCTAGATCCAAAGATTTTGTTATGTGATGAAGCAACATCAGCTTTAGATCCAATGATTACCAAAGACATATTATCTCTATTATTAAAAATTAATGAAGAAATGGGTATTACAATTGTGGTTGTTACACATCAGATGGAAGTTGTTAAACAGATATGTAATAAAGTTGCATTTTTAAAGAATGGTAAGATTTTATCTGTTGGTAAACCAGAAGAATTGTTTGTAGCACCTAATGATGAGATTCAAAAATTCGTTGGTGATGATGTAGAATTCTTACCTAAAGAAGGTACTAATATTAAATTGTTCTTTACTGATACCAATTCCTCTTCGCATACGATTACGGAATTAGCCCGTGCATTAAATATCGATTTTGATATATGTCAAGGAAAATTAGAAAATTTTAGAGCTGGTATCATGGGTTCTTTGATTATTAATGTAAAAGATGAAGATAAAGAACGTGTTTTTCATTATTTAACAGAAAAAGAAGTATTATGGGAGGAAATATAAATGAGTGAAATTATTTTAGAAGCGACTTATGAAACATTATTTATGGTTATAGGTTCAACATTCTTTGCGGTTGTTCTAGGTTTTATTCCTGCTATAGTTTTAACTTTAACTGCTCCAGAAGGATTACGTCCTAATAAAGTGGTATATCAAATATTAGATGTTATAGTCAATGTTTTTCGTAGTTTTCCATTTGTTATATTAATGGTATTGGTTATTCCACTAACTCGTGCCATTGCAGGTAAAGCAATAGGGACAACAGCTGCATTAGTTCCATTAACTATTTCAGCAATTCCTTTTGTTGCTAGGGTATTAGAAAGTTCATTAAGAGGTGTTGATCCTGGTCTTATTGAGGCTGCAAAATCTTTTGGTGCTAGTGATTTTCAAATATTACGTCGTGTTTATTTAAAAGAAGCATTACCTAGTATTTTATCAGGTATTACTTTAACAATGATTAGTATTATTGGTTATAGTGCTATGGGTGGTGCACTAGGTGCTGGAGGACTTGGTGATGTAGCCATTAGATATGGATATCAATCATATAAGATGCCTTATTTGATTGTGACAAGTATTATTTTAATTATTATTGTACAAGTTATTCAAAGTATTGGAAATTATTTTTATAAGAAGTTATCTTAGGAATACATTGTATTCCTTTTAACTTGGGGACAATTGATATTGGCTTAATATTGTGAAAAAATATTGACAATGATTCTTTGGTAGTATATTATAGTAATAGGTAGATCTCGAGTGACCCACGTGGGCTCGAGACTTTTAATTTAATGATAATAGGAGAATAATAATGACAAAAGAATTTAAATCATTTGATGAACAAATAAAAATATTAAAAGATCGACATCTTGTGATTGATGATGAAGACAAGGTTAAGAATATTTTGACTTTTCATAATTATTATAATGTTATTAATGGTTATAAAACTATTTTTTGCTATTATGATGAGTACAATAATGAATACTTTTTTGAAGGTACAAATTTTGATGAAATATATGCTTTATATTGTTTTGATCGTGAATTGCGTTCAATAATATTTAAATATACATTAGAAATTGAGAATTCTTTGAGAACAATAATATCACATACGTTTTCTAAATATCATGGAGCAGAAAATTACATGCGATATTCAAATTTTGATATACTTGATTATGATTCTGCTAGCAAAAAGAATATCAGCCGTCGAGCTGAATATATAAATGAATTGATTTCAAATATTCAAATGGATTTGGCTAGATCAATTACTAAAAAAGATTATATAAATCATTATATTGTAAGATATGGGTACGTTCCTTTGTGGGTCTTAGTGAATAATATTTCTTTTTCTAGACTTAGTACATTTTATAAACTAATGAAACAATCAGAAAGAGTAGAAGTCTCTAAATATTAGGGTATATTAGAAAAAGATCTTTCATCTTATTTAGAATTATTAGCTTACTTTAGAAATTTGTGTGCACATGATGATAGAATTTATAATGCTAAATGTAAAAAGAATATTTCTAATACTTCTTATCATAGCCTTTTAGACGTTCCAAAAAATGATAAAGGTGAATATCTATATGGGAAAAATGATATATTAGCATTGCTAATTTCCTCTAAAATACTTCTTCCCTCAAATGATTTTTGTTTAATGATTGAAAAAATTGATAATGAATTGTCAAAATTATCAGGTAAAATCAAAATCGTATCAATGAATGAAGTATATAAGCAGATAGGATTGCCACATGATTGGATAAAAATAAAGTCCTAAGTCCACACGGGATACTTAGGATCATTACTATTATTATTCTTTGATGATAAAAATATTCATCAATTATGTATTATTTTAATTATTTGTATTGGAATACATTGTATTCCTTTTTTCTTGACTAAATGAATAAGTATCATGTACAATGAAGACACGAAAGCATCGAAGACGATGCAAAGGAGGCAAGTATGGATATATTAGTGGTTGATGGATTAGGTGGTGGCATTGGAAGAAGTATTGTTGAAGCTATCAAAAAAGAATGCCCTAAGTACCAAATAATTGCCGTAGGAACAAATAGCGCAGCAAGTGCTAATATGAAAAAAGGTGGTGCTGATATTATTGCAACAGGAGAAAATGCAGTGATATATAATGCAACACACGCATCAATTATTATAGGTCCATTAGGTATTATTTTTGGTAACTCTATGCATGGAGAGATAACACCAGCTATGGCTAATGCTATTAGTTTAAGTGAAGCTAAAAAATATCTATTACCTATATCAAAATGTAATGGCATCATTATAGGTGTTGAAGAAAAGAGTGTACAAGAGTACATTAATGAATTAGTGAGTATATTACGATAATCCCTGATACATGAAGTATGAGAAGAAGCTTTAGAGAGCTTTGGAAGGGGTTAAGAAAATGAATATTTTAATGCACATGGCGGATGGATTGATATCTGTACCAGTAGGTTTTATTTTTATTGTGATTGCAGTAGCAGCTATTGGTTATTCTTTGAAAAAAATCAATGAATCTCAGGATGATAAGAAAATTCCAATGATGGCTGTTATGGGAGCATTTGTGTTTGTGGCACAAATGATTAATTTTACCATTCCTGCAACAGGTAGTAGTGGACATATTGGTGGAGGTATTTTATTGTGTCTTATTTTAGGACAATATCCAGCCTTTTTAGCTTTGTGTTCAGTCTTAATGATTCAATGTTTATTCTTTGGTGATGGTGGAATGTTAGCACTTGGATGTAATATATTTAATATGGGATTTATACCTTGTTTTATTGTTTATCCGTTGATTGTTAAGCCTTTATTAAAGAATCATTTAAGTTCATCACGAATTATCATATCTAGTATGATAGGTGTTGTGATTGGATTAGAATTAGGTGCTTTTTGTGTTGTATTGGAAACACTTGCTAGTCAGATAACAGAGTTACCATTTGCTTTATTTATTAGTTTAATGTTACCTATTCATTTGGCTATTGGTATTGTAGAAGGAATCATTACTTCGGCAGTCGTATGTTATGTTTATAATGAAAGTCCACAGATGATTGATTATGCTTTAGTGGATAAAAAATTTAATATGAATTATAAGAAGCTTATAGGCATCTTTTTGGTATTGATTGTGCTTATTGGTGGAGGTTTATCTTTATATGCCTCTTCTTATCCTGATGGTTTGGAATGGTCTATTGGTGGCATTACAGGAGATAGTGAATTAGAAGCAAGTGGTGAAGTTAAAGAAGCTTTAGCTAGTGTTCAGGAGACGATATCATTTTTGCCAGATTATAGTTTTTCTAATAGTGATAGCGTTTTAGGTACATCTACATCTGGTATTGTCGGTGGTGCTATAACTATCTTTGTATTAGGTGCAGTTGGGTACATATTTACAAGAAAGAGAAAAAATGTATAAATTATTGAATGCAATGCTAGCAATGAATCATATTGATAGTAAAGCTCATGAAAATACAATTATTCATCATTTACATCCATTATTAAAAATCATATGTAGTTTTATGATGATTGTATTTATTATTAGTACTTATCAACTATTAGAACTCATCGTCTATACATTGATGATTATTATCATATCCATATTAGCTCATATACCAATCAAAAAAATTATAAGTAGAAGTTTACTAGGTTTACCATTTTCTTTATGTTTAGGTTTATCATTTCTTATCTTTGATCATAAAATGATATCTTTTTATGGATTAATGATATATGAAGGTATTCTATTATTCATATTAGTATTACTTAAAACAAGTTTATCTTTAATGATTACATATATCCTTATCACAACGACGCCATTTGATCAAATAACTGCAGAATTAATACATATTAAAATACCATCAACATTTGTTTTATCTTTAACGATGACTTATAGATATATCTATAGTTTACTATATGATGCCAAAACAATGAGTGGAGCCTATTTATTAAGAAATCCTAATATGAAAGCTATTGATCTAAAAGATATGGGAAGTTTTATAGGTCATTTATTAGTCAATAGTTTTAATAAAAGTCAACGTGTTTATGAATGTATGTTATGTCGAGGTTATAATATAGAAACGAGCTATTTAAGATGTGAAAAGTTTGAAATAGATAATGTGTTTTTATTAATGATGTTTATTAGTTTGATGATTATAGTGAAGGTGGTCATATGATAGAAATAAAGAATTTATCAGTAACTTATCAAGGAAATATCAAAGCATTGAAAAATATTAATATTTCTATTGATGAAGGATGCATCGCTATTGTTGGACAAAATGGTAGTGGCAAATCAACATTACTACAAACATTGGTTGGACTCAATGAATTTGATGGTGATATCTTGATTGATCAAATACCAGTTAATAAAACCAACATCAAAGAAATAAGACAGAAAGTTGGTCTTGTCTTCCAAAATCCAGATCATCAATTATTTATGAATACTATTTACGATGATTTGGCCTTTGGCTTAATCAATCAAGGACTATCTCAAGATGAAATTAAACAACGTATTAATACTATATCAAAAGAATTATCTTTAGAAAGTTTTGTTAATCGTTCATCCCATCAATTATCAGGTGGTCAAAAAAGAATGGCAGCAATTGCCTCAGTGCTTGTTATGGAGCCTGATATTCTATTATTAGATGAACCAAGTTCATTCTTGGATCCCAAAGGTAGAAGAACAGTGATTCAATTATTACAATCATTACATAAACCTATGTTAATTGCCACACATGATTTAGATATGGCATTGGATATAGCTGATAAAGTGATATTATTAAATAATGGAGAAGTTATAAGTTATAAAAATAAAGATATATTATTAGATCAACAATTATTAGAAGATAATGGTTTAGAACTACCATATCGATATCAGAGGTAACATATGAATACATTAGAAATATTGGAAAAAGTCAAAAATAATGAAATAGATATTAATAAAGCAGAGACATTATTAAATGATACTTTAGACTATGCAACAATTGACTATGATAGAAAAAGAAGAACAGGTGCAGGTGAAGTTATTTATGGACAAAGTAAAACTGTGGAACAATTACAAGGTATTATATTCAATATGTTGGAACATCATCAAAAATCTATTCTAGCAACCCGTATAAGCTTAGAAAAATATGAAGTATTGAAAGAAGTATTCCCTGATTTTAACTATGATGAATTATCACAGGTATTTTATTATCAAGGTGAAGAGGTAAAGTATAATAAAGGAAAAATTGCGGTGGTTTGTGCTGGCACCAGTGATCTACCAGTAGCTAATGAAGCAGCTATTACGGCTAGATTTTTAGGTAATGAAGTGATTCAAGTTACTGATGTAGGAGTTGCTGGATTACATCGCTTATTAAAACGTATGGATGATATAGAGCAGGCTAATGTTATTATCGTTGTTGCAGGGATGGAAGGTGCATTGGCTTCAGTGATTGGCGGTTTGGTTGATAAGCCAGTTATTGCGGTACCAACTTCGGTTGGCTATGGCGCCAATTTCCAAGGCTTGTCAGCTTTGCTATCGATGCTGAATAGTTGTGCAAGTGGCGTGAGTGTCGTGAATATTGATAATGGATTTGGAGCTGGTTATATGGCTCATACAATTAATTGTTTAGGAGGAAAAAGATAATGAAGGCATTATATTTTGATTGTGCAAGTGGTATTAGTGGTAATATGACATTAGGGGCATTACTAGAATTAACAGGTGATGAAGATTATTTACTCGATGAGCTGAAAAAACTCAATGTTGATGGTTATCATATACATATCTCTAAAACCAAAAAGAATGGTATTACAGGAACATATGTTGATGTTCATTTAGAACATGATGAATATCATCATCATGAACATGGAGATCACCATGAGCATCACCATCATGAACATCGTAACCTTTTTGACGTTAATCATATCATTGATCATAGTGATATTGATGATGATGCCAAAGATCTGGCTAAAAGAATCTTTTTAAGAGTTGCTAAGGCTGAAAGTAAAGTTCATAATGAACCGTTAGAAAATGTTCATTTCCATGAAGTGGGAGCTATAGATTCTATTGTTGATATTGTTGGTACTGCTATTCTTATTAATGAGATTAAACCTGATATTATTTATAGTAGTATTGTTAATGATGGTTATGGCTTTATAGAATGTGCACATGGAACAATCTCTGTACCAGTTCCAGCTACTTGTGAAATTTTTGCAGCAAGTTCAGCTAAAACAAGACAAATTGATATTGATACTGAACTCGTTACCCCTACAGGAGCGGCTATCATTAGTGAATTAGCTCGTTCTTATGGTGTACAACCACCAATGAATATTCAAAAAATAGGTTGGGGTTGTGGTAGTAAAGATTTAAAAATACCAAATGTCTTAAAAGTTATGTTAGGCGAAGTCAGTGATGAGGATAACAAAACGATTACTGTATTAGAAACTAATATAGATGATTGCAGTGGAGAAATATTAGGTTATACAAGTGAATTGTTATTTAAAAATAAGGCTTTGGATGTCTTCTTCACACCTATCTATATGAAAAAGAATAGACCAGCTTATCGCTTAACAGTTAGCTGTAAAAATGAAGATGTCAATACTATGAAAGACATTATCTTTCAACAAACAACAACCATTGGTATTCGCATGCGTCAGGAAAAACGTTTTGTGTTAAAAAGAGAAATCATAGAAAAAGAAACAGAATTTGGAAAAATCCACTTTAAACGTGTCTATTTTAATGATGAAATACATGATTATCCTGAATATGAAGACTTAAAAGCCATTGCTTTAAAAGAAAATATCCCATTAAAAGATATACAAGAGAAGGTGAAATAATGAATAAAGAACAACAACTCGAACAATATCTTCTTTCTTTAGAAAGTGTTGCAGTAGCTTTTTCCTCAGGTGTTGATTCCACTTATTTATTAAAAAAAGCGCATGATGTCTTAGGTGAAAAAGCAATAGCTATTACAGCTTCATCTCCATCATTTCCTAAACGTGAATTAGATGAAGCTAAGGCATTTTGTAAGAAAGAAAATATTAAACAAATTATCTTTGATACAAATGAATTAGATATTCAAGGATTTGATCATAATCCAAAAAACAGATGCTATTTATGTAAAACCAATCTATTTACAAAAATCATTGAAATAGCAAAAGAAAATGGCATCAATGAAGTAGTAGAAGGTTCCAATATGGATGACTTAGGTGACTATCGTCCAGGCCTTCAAGCTATCAAAGAATTAGGTGTTAAAAGCCCATTAAGGGAAGTTCAACTCTATAAACAAGAAATTAGAGAACTATCCAAACAACTCAACCTTCCTACCTGGGATAAACCATCTTTTGCTTGTCTAGCAAGTCGTTTTGTTTATGGTGAAACTATTTCTTTAGAAAAATTAGAAATGGTAGAAAAAGCTGAACAATTTTTAATCAATATGGGATTTAAGCAATTACGTGTACGTATCCATGATAAAATGGCGAGAATAGAAGTAGAACCAAATGACATTATAAAAATAGTAGAAAACAAAGATATTATTGATCAACAATTAAAAACCTATGGTTTTAACTATGTTGCAGTTGATCTCCACGGTTATGCAATGGGCAGCATGAATAAGGAAATATTGTAGATAGAATCATTCGATTCTATCTTTTTTAATTGCTTATAGTATTATTTTAAAAATTTTTTAAAAAAGTTTCATTTAAAAAAAGAAAAATGACGACTTTTAAGCGTATATATAATAATAGAGGGATAAATTATAATCTGATAGGAAGAAGGTATATTTATGGAAGAAAATGTAGAAGTTAAAAGTGATGAAATGATACTTAAAGAAGATAGTGTTGAATATCAAGGTGGTAACTTTGATTATTTTCATTTGTCAAAACAAAATTATTCTAGATTCATTAAAGAAAGTGGCATAATTAAAAAACGATATCTTGATGGTTATGCAAATGTAGATTTTGATTATATATATTCAGATGAATATAAATTAAAATTTATGAGTATTACTGATAACCAAGTTGTCAATGAGAGACTATACAATTGTGCTATTTCCATGCTTGTTCATCGAGATGGAACTGCAATGGAAGACTTTAATGCAATTGATTATCAAACTGGTGAAATCAAGGCAAAACAGCTATTGAATGAAAAACCAGATATGGTTATTTATAAAAAGTCTACAAAAAGCAAGATTAGAATATGTGATGATTATTCTCTTATTACTATTCATAATCATTCTAGTAATAATCCTCCTACAGGAGGAGATTTTAGTAGTGCTTTTAACTTTAAGTATAGATTTGGTATTGTGGTATGTCATAACGGAGAAGTATATTACTATAAAGTAGGAGAAAAATTATTTTCTGGAACAATTTTTGATAAAAATGTTGAAAACTATAAAAGCTGTGGTTATAATAATTATGATGCTTTTGAGCAAACTCTAAATTTGTTTATAGAAAATTATGTATTAGAATGGAGAAGATTATAATGGAAGGCAATAATAAGATATTTGAAGAAGATGTTATGGAAGATGAATTTGATGATGAAATAGTTTATAGTTATTATGATGGTATTC
Organism: Erysipelotrichaceae bacterium; assembly: GCA_021201315.1. Taxonomy (GTDB): domain Bacteria; phylum Bacillota_I; class Bacilli_A; order Erysipelotrichales; family Coprobacillaceae; genus JAJQDJ01. The sequence goes on along the minus strand of JAJQFG010000018.1, from coordinate 5,120 downwards.
CTGAATGGATTCAAAATATGTCTCATAAAGAATTGGTTGAATCACTTAAAGAAGATATAGAACAACTTCCTTCACCAATAAGAGAAAATCTTTTAGAATTGATTGAATACTAATATTATCATGGTTATATGAGAGTATGAATAAAGAAATATTGTAAGAATAAAAAAATCAGCATTTGCTGATTTTTTAATTATCATTTAAATACTTATTGATATTTTCAATACTATATAAAGGTATATTAGTTATCCAATCCTGCTTTTTGAAATCTGACATCGATGTTCTTATTGCATTGTTAATTGAATATTTATTTGTAAATACTTTTAAACTTTTTGACTTTAAATTTTCTTCGGCCTTAACTTCAATTGGAATAATTAAATCATCTGTTTGTAATATAAAATCAACTTCAGCAGTAGCATTGCTTGCTGACCAGTAATAGATATCATTTTCAGGATTAGTAATTAATTGTTGTAAAACATATTGCTCAGTTAAAGCTCCTTTGAATTCTTTAAAAAGTTGATTACCATCTAAAATGACTTTAGGATTGAGATTAACCATCGCACCAAGTATACCAATATCTAAAACGTATAATTTAAAAGCTGAGAAGTCTTCATAAGCTTTTAATGGAAAGCCTGGCTTATTAATTCGATTAACTTTATAAATCAAACCTGTATCAAGAAGCCAAGTCATAGCAACTTCATATTCTTTTGCCCTGGCACCTTCTCTTATAAGACTATATATAAACTTTTTATTTTCTTTAGCTAATTGAGCAGGAATAGAGTTCCATAGCATACGTATTCTTGTAACAATGTTTGAAGGAGCATGTTTAGATAGATCATCTTCGTATGCACTTAATATTTCGTTTTGTATTTCTCTTACTTCATTAAAATCATGATTATGGATAAAATTGTTGACAACTTCAGGCATTCCTCCAACATAGTAATAGTATTTTAAATAATAAATATATTTATCTTTAAAAGCTTTAATACTGTCAAAATCATTGCTATCTAAAAGATCTAATAATGAATCTTGATTATTAGCTTTTAAAAATTCTCTATATGATAATGGATATAAATTAATAAAGTTAACTTTACCAACTGGAAATGAAGTACCTTCATGTAAGGCAATACCTAAGAGTGATCCAGCTGCTATAATATGATATTCTGGTGCATTTTCGCAAAAATATTTTAATGCTTTTAAAGCACGCGGAACTTCTTGAATTTCGTCTAATATGATCAAAGTATCTTCTGGAGTTATTTTAAAGCCTACTTCAATTTCAATTTGAAGTATAATACGTTCAATATCAAAAACATCGCTAAAAACTGTATCCATTCTTTTGTTTTCATCCATACTTATATAAGCACACTTTTTGTAATATTGATTACCAAATTCTTTCATAAGCCAGGTTTTTCCTACTTGTCTAGCACCACGAATAATAAGTGGCTTCCTATTTGCTTTTTCTTTCCATTTAACAAGATATTTGATTGCTTCTCTATACATGTTATCATCACCTTTTGATTATATTATACACTAATATTAATATATTACAACTTTCATTACATTTTTTCGAAGGAAAAATCTAATAAATTTGACAAAAATTCAAAGGAAAAAATCACAATAAACAACATAAATCCAAAGGAATATTTAATAAAGATAGTATACATTGTTTGTTATATGCATTGAAAGAATCAATGTAATATCTTTATGATAAAATTATTTATCATATCTTTTGACTTAATGTTTTAATTATATTATAATCCCATTAAACCTATAGGAAAAATAAAAATAAAGGAGATAAAAGATTATGTCAGATATTAAAAATGGTTTTATTGAATTGGTAGGTAATACACCTCTTGTACGTTTAAATAAGTTAGCTAAGAAAAATGGATTAGAAGCAGATATTTTAGCAAAGCTAGAATCTAGAAATCCAGCTGGATCAGTAAAGGATAGAATTGCGAAGGAAATGATTTTAGATGCTTTGGATAAAGGTAAGATTAACGAAAATAGTGTATTAATTGAACCTACAAGTGGTAATACTGGTATTGGTTTAGCTGCGGTTGCTACTTCATTGGGATTAAGAATTATTATTGTTATGCCTGATACAATGAGTGTTGAAAGAAGAAATATTATGAAAGCTTATGGTGCAGAACTTGTCTTAACCCCAGGTAGTGAAGGTATGAAAGGCGCTATTGCTAAAGCTGAAGAATTAGAAAAGGAAATTGAAGGTGGCTTTGTCGTTGGTCAATTTGTTAACCCTGCAAATCCTCAAGCTCATTATAAGACAACTGGTCCAGAAATATATGAACAAACAGATGGTAAGATTGATTATTTGGTTTCTGGTGTAGGAACTGGTGGTACTTTAACAGGTGCTGGTAAATATTTGAAAGAAAAGATTCCTGGTATTAAGGTTGTAGCGGTAGAACCACAAAGTTCACCTGTGTTGTCTGAAGGAAAAGCTGGACCTCATAAGATTCAAGGTATAGGTGCTGGTTTTGTTCCTGATACATTGGATACATCAGTTTATGATGAAGTTATTCCAGTTTCTAATGAAGATGCTTTTAGTACAGGTAAAGAAATTGGTAAGACTGAAGGTATTTTAGTAGGTATTTCTTCAGGAGCAGCTTTATATGCAGCTAAACAATTAGCCCAAAGAGAAGAAAATAAAGGTAAAACAATCGTAGTTATATTACCAGATGGTGGCGATCGTTATTTCTCTACACCATTATTTCAAGAATAAAAATTAAAAAAAAGTATTGACATATTAATCCTAAAGGTTTAATATGAATATATACAAAAAGACAATGAAGAGAAGAGTAATTCATAGGAATTTTATAGAGAGTTTCTGGCAGGTGTAAAGAAACAAAGGAATATGGATGAAGATGGTCTTGGAGTTGCATACCGAACCCTTAGTGGCAAGGCTATGACGGTTTCGCCCGTTACAGCGATAGAGTATGATAGTACTCGATGAGGAAATAACTGTGAAGTTATTTTGAACTAAGGCGGTAACACGATAAACTCATCCTTAATACAGGACGAGTTTTTTAATTATTTAACGAATTTAGGAGGAAAAGAAAAATGACATTCGTAAAAAGAGAAGACAGAAAATTAAAATTTGAAACATTACAATTACATGTAGGACAAGAAAATCCTGATCCAGCAACTGATGCAAGAGCAGTACCTATTTATCAAACAACATCTTATGTGTTTAAAGATTGTGAACAAGCTGCTGGTCGATTTGGTTTGACTGATTCTGGTAATATTTATGGTCGTTTGACCAATTCAACACAAGGTGTATTTGAAGATCGTGTGGCAGCATTAGAAGGTGGTGTTGCTGGTTTAGCAGTTGCATCTGGTGCGGCAGCTATTACTTATTCATTGATTTCATTAGCTCAACAAGGTGATCATATTGTTTCAGCTAAACAAATCTATGGTGGTTCATTTAACTTATTAGAACATACGTTAAAGACTTATGGTGTGGATACAACATTTGTGGATGGTGATCATATTGAAGAATTTGAGGCAGCTATTCAAGACAATACAAAAGCTATCTTTATTGAAACATTAGGTAATCCAAATAGTTCAATTATTGATGTTGATGCAGTTGCTGAAATAGCTCATAAGCATAAAATACCTTTAATTGTTGATAATACATTTGCAACACCATATTTATTTAGACCTATTGAACATGGTGCTGATATCGTTGTTCATAGTGCAACAAAATTTATTGGTGGTCATGGTACTACTTTAGGTGGTGTTATCGTTGATGGTGGTACATTTGATTGGAATGCTTCAGGTAAATTCCCTCTACTTACACAACCTGATCCATCATATCATGGTGTTGTGTTTACTGAGGCTGCGGGTAAAGCTGCTTATGTTACTAGAATCAGAGCTATTTATTTAAGAGATACTGGTGCTACTTTATCACCATTTAGTGCTTTCTTATTATTACAAGGTTTAGAAACATTATCATTAAGAGTTGAAAGACATGTAGAAAATGCATTAAAGGTTGTTGAATACTTAAATAATCATCCATTAGTAGAAAAAGTTAACCATCCATCTTTACCAGATAGTCCTTATTATGATTTATATAATAAATATTTCCCTAACGGAGCAGGATCTATTTTCACGTTTGAAATTAAAGGTGATGCTAAGACAGCTCAAAAATTCATAGATTCATTAGAAATATTCTCATTATTAGCCAATGTTGCAGATGTTAAATCATTAGTTATTCATCCTGCTACAACAACGCATTCACAATTAACTGAAGAGGAATTATTAGATCAAGGAATTAAACCTAATACGATTCGTTTATCAATTGGTACAGAAAATATTGATGATATCATCTTTGATTTAGAAAATGCATTTGGAGTTATTGAATAATGGAATTCATTGTTCAACCAGAGGTCAGAAATTTAGGTGTTAAATGTATTGGTGTAGAAATTGATGGTGTGGATAACCAAACCATATCGCAAGAATACTTAGACTATCGAAAAAACACGATAGAAAGTTTATACAATCAATACCAAGGTTATGATATCAAACATGATGAAATCATCGAAGGATTCTACCAGTTACATGAAAAAGTTCATGTAAAAAGAAGAAAAAATCCCCCAGCTTCAGAAAACTTAGTAAAATTACTCCTTAAACATGGTGATCTTCCCACAATCAACAAAATAGTAGACATCTATAATTTACTTTCCGTTAAAACTAAGCTTTCTCTAGGTGCTCACGACATAGATCATGTAACTGGTAATATTCATTTACACTTGACTCATGGTGATGAAACTTTTATTCCTCTAGGCCAAAATGAGCCCATACCTGTTCAAAAAGATGAATATAGCTATATTGATGATGATAATGAAGTCATTTGTCGTTTAGAAATCCGTCAAGTCAACAAAACGAAAGTTACTGAAGATACTCATAATATTTTCTTCATTGTTCAAGGTAACGAAAAAACTTCTAATGCATATGTATTAGAAGTTGCCAATGAACTGATAGACTTAGTGACAAAATACGCTGGTGGAACAGGAAAAATACTTAATACATTATAAAAAGGTTGATCTATTGAGGATCTTACTCGCTAATGGGTAAGCCAAGTACTAGGCAGTATAGGTAATTATACT
>JAJQFG010000025.1 GCA_021201315.1 Erysipelotrichaceae bacterium | reverse complement strand
AAATATAAATATGATCATTATGCGTCAAGTGAATCAGATGGTCTAGCATATAAATAATATTTTGAAAATAAACAAAAAAATGACTATTTTTATGTTAAAAATGTCTAAGATTCATTGAATATTGTTTATTGTTGTTGTATAATAGTAAACAGAATTTTTATTTTTTATAAAAAACAAGATGAAGAGGTGACTTGAAAGTGAAATATATAAAAACTATTGCCTTAAGTGTATTGATGGTATCCTTAGTATTTACTGGTACAATGGGCACAAGTGCAGAAGAATTTAATACATTAGGTAATAGTAGTAGTGATGAGAGTTTTGTAGTGTTGGATGAAAATGGTAATCCAATTACAATTGAAATTATTACAGATGAAGATGAATTGGATGAAGATGAAATAGACGTGGAAGATACACAAGAAAGTGAATCTGATGAAATAGAGGAATCTTCTGATGAAGAAGAGAGTGTTGATACTGAGGTTATTTTAGATACTGATGAAACTGAAGAAGATGTTACTGATACAACTGATGAAAATGTAGAAGCTATTGAAGAATCTTCAACTACAGATTTACCAGTTAAAATGAATAAAATCGAAACGATATCAACATTAAAAGCTAATGTTCTTGGTGATGTAAATCTGATTAATACAGCTTCTACAAGTCAATCAATTGTTAGATTTAAAACAGCTGCTGAAATCGGTGAATCAACCATTAATTATACGGAAGCTGATACAGGTAGAACGGGTTATATGTCTACCAATTCAGCTAATGATGCTGCTTATATCGGTACTGATGGTTCATATACTATTTGTAAAGTATCTGGCGTAGTTATGAAAGTATTAACTAAATATGTTAAGGAAGTTGTTGATTATAGTTCTGATAGTCATGTTTCTTATTATTATGTAAGTAATGGTTATTTATTACATTATTATTCATATATTAATGGTTCTACTGTTTATATGGCTTCTTCAAGAGTAGGCTATAAACCTAGTTATTTAAGTAGTGGAGTTAAATATTATAGTTATGATGGTCATTATTTCTATAGTTCATTTAGTAAAATGATTACTGATTATAAAAACTATGCTAGTCAACAACATTCAAATGCTGTTAATTCAAGTTCACCTTATTATAACTACTATCAATATTTATCATTACGTTCAAAAACAACACTAACAGCTAGTCAAATGAACGCAAGAATTACAAGCTCTTCATCTAAGATGTATAATTCTGCTTCTACATTTATCAGTGTTCAAAATACATATGGAATCAATGCTGCTTTAATGTTTGGTATTGCAATAAATGAAAGTAATTATGGTAAGAGTAGTTATGCAACAAATAGAAATAATTTATTTGGTTTAAATGCTGTTGACAGTAATCCTAATGGTGCTTCTTATTTTAATAGTGTAGAACAATGTGTTAGTGAATTTGCTTATAATTGGATGTCTTGTGGTTATTTAAGTGGAAATGATTCACGTTATCGTGGACCTCATTTAGGTGATAAGCATAGTGGTATTAATGTTAAATATGCAAGTGATCCATACTGGGGCGAAAAAGCTGCAGCTCAATGTTACTATATGAGTGGTGCATCTAGTGATTATGGAACATATACAATTGGTATTGCCAATGTAACTGAATTATATTTGTACAAAGATGCAAGTACTTCAACTAGTATTTATTCTTCAGGTGTTATTGGCTCTGGTAAAGCTGGTTATCTTTATGATTATCCTGTTCTCATCTTATCAGGTACATCTTCTTGGTATAAAGTCCAATCTGATATGGCTTTAAAATCAGATAGAAGTGCAAGAAGTGTTACTTCTACTTATGATTTTAGTCGTGATTATGTATATGCTCAAGCTAGTAAAGTTAATGTAGTAAGTGGTAGTGTAACTGCTTCAAGTTCTTCATCATCTAGTACTAATTCATCTAGTAGTTCTAGTTCATCATCTAGTAGTAGTTCTAACTCATCAAGTAGTAGTTCAAGCTCTACAATTTCAAACGCTAATATAATTTCTAAATTAGGTTATACAAACTCTAATAACTATATTACTGGTATAACTGTTGGCACAACTGTTTCATCTCTTAAATCAAATATTCAAAAAATACAATCATCTACTACTGTAACTGTTAAAAATACAAGTTCTTCAACAATTACAAGTGGTACATTAAGTACTGGTATGACAGTAACATTAAAAACAGGATCATCTTCTAATACTTATACAATCGTTATAAGAGGAGATGTTAATGGTGATGGAAAAATTACTGGTGTAGATTATGTAAAAGTTAGAAATAATTTGGATGGTGCAACAACTTTATCAACTGCTCAATCAAAAGCTGCTGATGTAAATAATGATGGTAAAGTAAGTGGTGTAGACTATGTTAAAATTAGAAATTGCCTAGATGGAAAAACAACCATTAGTCAATAGGAATAATCGAGGTATTTTATGAAAAGAAAAATTATAAGTATTATTTTATCATTTATATTTGTTTTTAGTTTTTTGGTTCCTATGAATATCAAACCTGTTTCAGCGAGTGGTGGATTAAACATTAGTGCAAGTAGTTCGTCTGTTTCTGCAGGTAGTACAGTTACATTAACTGTGTCAGCAAGTAGTGGTTATTTTGTGTATGGTATTTCAGCAAGTGGAGGTTCAGGTGGCTCTATTACTTCAGGATTAGGTAAAACTTCACTTGACAATGGTGAATCAACAACATTTAAGGTTAAAGTTAATTCAACAACTACAATATCAGTTTCAGGAAAGGCAACAAATTACGAAACAGAAACTGAATCAGGTGCTTCTGATTCTGTTACAGTATCTGTAAAGAGTTCTTCAAGTTCTTCTTCTAGCAATTCAAGTTCATCATCTAGTAGTTCTAGCTCATCAAACTCTAGTTCTTCAAGCTCTAGTAACTCTAATTCAAGTAGTTCTAATAGTTCTTCATCAAATAGTTCAACTACAACTGAGACAACAGAAACTACTGAAACTGTAGAAGAAACAAAATCAAATGTATGTACATTATCTTCATTAAGTGTTTCTACTGGAACATTATCACCTGAATTTAGTGCTTCTACAACTAAATATACAGTTGATTTAGATGCAGGAACTTCAGAAATTGAAATTAGTGCTAAAGCTAAAGATAGTGCAGCTACTGTTTCAGGAACTGGTAAAAAAGAATTGGAAGCTGGAGAAAATACATTTTCTATTAAATGTACTGCAGAAGATGGCAGTACGAAGACATACAAAATTACTGTAAATGTAGATGAGACACCATTAGTTTATACTACTTATAATGATCAAAAATTAGGGGTAGTTGCGAATCAAAAAGATATAGGTTTACCTGATGGTTTTGAAGAAACTAGTGTGAGTCTAGAAGGTGAAGAAGTTGTAGCTTATTATAATGCTAATATGGATAAAACCATTGTGTATCTTGTGGATGAAGATGATAATGAAGGTTTCTATTTATATGATGAAGAAACTAGTAGTATTACTTCAAGTTTTACACCTATTACTTTATTAGGTAGAAATCTATATGTTGTGGATATTGATGAAGATTTACAAACAAGAGATGGCATGATTTATCAGGAATTGACTATAGATGAAGTTACTCTTATGGGTTGGGTTTATGAAGATGAGAATTTGAGTAACTATCAATTAATTATGGTTATGAATGATCAAGGTGAAATGGTTTTATATCAATATGAAGCAACTGAAGATTCATTACAACTTTATAATGATTATGCGGTTGAAGAAGTAGAGGATAATTCATTAGATACAACTACTTATGTATTTATCGCAACTACTGTTATTGCAGCTATTGTAGCTATATATATGTATATGAAATATAGAAATTTCAAAAATAAGTCTATTTCAGCGATTAAAGAAATTTATTTAAAAGATGATTTAAAGAAAAATGAAAATCAGGATTAGCTTGCTAATCCTGATTATTATTTTTTGTGACATTTTCATATTCTTTTAATGTAAGGATAATGTCATTATAAATTTGGGGATCAAGTAACTCTTTAAGTTCATCACTATGTACAAACTTAAAATCTGTATGTTCATCACTTAATATGACATGATCATTGGTTGGAATAGCTAAAAAGCCAATACCAACAGTTTGATAATTAGGTCGTATAGCAGTAAAAGTATAAACTGGTTTAATAATTTCAATATCTAATCCTGTTTCTTCTTTTAGTTCTCTCACTAAAGCTTCATGAGGTGTTTCACCATATTCCAAACCACCTCCAGGCATTTCCCAATAACCTAAACCATCACTAGAAGGTCTAACTCTTTTTAATGCTAATACTTTGCCTTTATAAATCACTATGCCTTTTACAGTAATATGAAATCTCACTTTCTCCATATGTGTCCCTCCATCTTTAGATAATCATAACATTTTTTTAATATAAACAAAACGTTTTTCAATATATTTTGCAAAGTTCTTATTTTTTGATATAATAGATTGCGAGGTGATAAGCTATGATTAACTTTTTAGAAGAAGCTAATAAGAGAAAAGATGATATGCTTGCTGATATTCAAACATTGTGTCGTATACCTTCTGTTTTAGATGCTACTACAGCTAATGAAGGTCAACCTTTTGGAATTAAATGCCGTGAAGCATTGGAGGCTATGTTAGAAATAGCCAAAAGGGATGGATATAGTTATGAAAATGTTGATGGATATGCAGGTCATATTGATATCGGAAATAAAGAAGAAACATTTGGAATTTTAGGACATTTAGATGTTGTTCCATGTAATCAAACGGGTTGGGATACAAATCCTTATGATATGACTATAAAAGATGGTGTTCTTTATGGTAGAGGTGTTGCAGATGATAAGGGACCATTGCTTGCTGCTTATTATGCTGCTAAAATTATTGATGAATTAGATATACCTACGAAGATGAAAGTTAGGGTTATTTTTGGATGTAATGAAGAAAATGGATCAGAATGTATGAAGTATTATTTCACCAAGAAGCCATATCCAAAAATGGGATTTACACCTGATGCAGGCTTTCCAGTTGTTTATGGTGAAAAGGCCATGTACCATAGTGAGATTACAGGTGAAGTTGAAAAGGATAATATTATTTGTCTTTTTGGTGGTAAAACAACCAATATTGTTCCAGAAACTTGTGAAGCTTATGTAGTAGGACATTATAAACAATATCGTGATTCATTTAATGAATATTTAAAACTTCATCATTTGACTGGAACTGTAGAAGCTGAAGGAAATCATACAAAACTTGTTTTAGTTGGTAAATCAGCTCATGCTTCTTTACCTGAATTAGGTATTAATGCTACGACTTATATGTGTCATTATTTAGCTAGTATTTCTAATAATAAGCTTGTTCATTTTATTGATGATTATTTATATGAAGATCATTATGGTGAAAAACTTGGTATTAAGTATGATGGTTTAATGGGTCCATTGACAGTTAATCCAGGAGCGACTCAATATAAGGATGGTTATGCAAAGGTTATTTTAGATATGCGTGTACCTCATGAAGTGACATCTGAATTTATTTCTGATCATTTAAATAAAGTTATTAAAAACTTTGGTTTAAATGAAAAACATCATTATGGTAAAGCACTTTATGTAGATCCTAATAGTGATCTTATTCAATCATTACATAATGCTTATGTTGAATTTACTGGAGATAATGAGCATAAACCACAAGCTATTGGTGGAGGTACATATGCAAAAATGATGCCTAATTGTGTGGCTTTTGGTCCTGAGTTTCCAGGTGTTGATAATAAGATTCATCAAAATAATGAAGAAATGGTTATTGATGATTTAATTAAAGCAACTGCTATATATGCTAAAGCTATATATAATTTAATTAAAGAAGATTAGAAACATCTTACGATGTTTCTTTTTTTTGAACACATTGAGTTGATTGTCAATGTATCTTTTTTATTTTTATATATATAATTGTTTATCGGGGTGATATTTATCTATGGAAATAGTTAAAAATTATGGAAAAATGATTGTTAATAATATTGATAATCATCATTGATAATCATCCTATTGCAGCCAAAAGAATGATTGAAATAGGCTTATGGGCTGAGACGCAACGTGTTTTGCATTTAAGTGATAAACGTATTCCTAAAGCATATAAAAAATTAAGTCAAATATCTTTAAATAATGTAAGATATTGTTTACAGCATCCTAGTCAGAGTGTGCTCTGTAATATATTTACACCGGTAGAAATACTTCAATGTTTTGATTTAAAAGCTTTATCTATTGAATGTCTAGCTGGTTATATGGGTGGATTTAATATTGATGATTATTTTATTGATAAAGCTGAAGATGAAGGTATAGCTTCAACACTTTGTTCTTATCATAAATGTTTTATGGGTCTTATGCAGTATCCTTTATTACAAGATGCACTTATGTCTATGACAACTTCAACTGCTTGTGATGGTAATATCAATACTTTTCGCTATTTATCTCAAAAAAATAATACTGATTTATATGTTTTAGATATACCACATCATAACACATTAGAGAATAAACAATATGTTGTTGAACAGTTAGAAGAACTTATTCATATATTAGAAGATAAAACAGGAATGGTTTATAACGAAAATAAGCTAAAAGAAATCATACATCGTGAAAATTTATCGCATCAATATTATTTAGAATATCTAAGTGAAGAAAAACATCGTTATTATCCAAATACGCTTACTTTAAATCTTTATATGGCGTTAACTTCTCATTTGGAAATTGGCACACCAAAAGTTTTAAATTTATTTGAGCAGTTTAAAGAAGAAGTTAAGGATTATCCTGAATTTCATGGTCATCGTATTTTATGGGTTCATCTTGTTCCTTTTTTTCAAGAAAGTATTCAGGAGTGTTTTGATCTAAGTGAAAAGAATCAAATTATTGTTTCTGATTTTACATTAGATTATGTTGAGCAAATGGATGAAGATCATCCTTTGGATGCTTTAGCTGAAAAGCTTATCAATAATTATTATAATGGTGATTATCAACGTAAAGTTGATTATATAGGTAAACTTGTTGATGAATATCAGATTGATGGTGTTGTTCATATGTGTCATTGGGGATGCAAGCAAAGCTCTGGAGGGGTTATGTTGTTGAAGAAAGAAATGGAAAAACGTCATGTGCCTTTTTTGATATTGGATGGTGATTGCTTGGATCGACGTAACTGTCAGGATGGGCAAATTAAAACGAGATTGGAAGCTTTTATAGAAATACTTGATCAAAGAGGTGTGCAGTTATGATAGGTTATTTGTGTAAATATGTTCCTGTAGAAATATTTGCTGGGTTTAATGAAGAAATTGTGCAGATTATGCCTAATGTTGAAACATACTCTCAGGCTGAAGATAAGATTCATATGAATACCTGTGCTTTTATAAAAGCTATTTTACAGGATTTTGTTGATCATGATTATGATGGTATTATTTTGTCTAATTGTTGTGATAGTAATAAAAGATTATATGATGTATTAAAAGATGAATATCCTGATAAATTTATATATTTTATAGATATACCTAGGAAAACGAATGAATCAGCTATACACTTATATACTTCACAAATTAAACAACTAATTGACAACTATAGCCATTATTCACACAAAACTTTTAATATGAAAGCTTTTAACAATTATATACAATGTCATCAAACTACATTTCAATCTCCTAATGAAGATTATGATATATCTATAGGTTTAGTAGGGGCAAGATGCCATCAAAGTGTTTATAATCTATTAGAAAATCTTAATGTTCATATAGCTTATGATTTAACATGTACACATGTATCTAGAAATTTTATGTTGGACGAAATAAATTTAGAAAATTATGCTAAAGCTTTATTAGAACAATTACCATGTATGCGAATGGTTGATAATCATCAAAGATTAGAAATCATCAATCAAAATAAAGTAGATGGCTTATTATATCATACTGTTAAATTTTGTGATAATTATTCTTATGAATATGCTTCTTTACAACATTCAACTTCCATTCCAATATTAAAAGTAGAAACAGATTCAGCAAAACAATGTGAAGGACAAATACGAACAAGAGTAGAAGCATTTATAGAACAATTAAAAGCCAAGAAAAATATAACTCATACAATTCAAAGAAAGCGTGATGATAAAATGTATATATTAGGAATTGATAGTGGTTCGACTTCCACTAATGCCGTGATTATGAATGAGAAAAAAGAAATAGTAGCTTTTGATATTGTAAGAACTGGTGCTAAGAGTGGAGATAGTGCTTTAAAGGCTAAAGAAAATGTCTTAAATAAAGCAAACTTAAAAGAAAATGATATTGATTATATAGTATCGACTGGTTATGGTAGAGTGAGTATTCCTTTTGCAAATAAGAATGTGACTGAAATAAGTTGTCATGGTAAAGGTGCTGTTTATTTTAACGAAAATGTTAGAACTATTTTAGATATTGGCGGACAGGATAGTAAAGCAATTGCATTAAATGAAAAAGGTGATGTTGAAAGCTTTGTGATGAATGATAAATGTGCTGCTGGTACAGGTAGATTTTTAGAAATGATGGCTAGAACTTTAGAAGTTGATATTAGTGAGATGGGTCCTATGTCTTTGAAATGGCATAAGGATATTAAGATTAGTAGTATGTGTTCTGTTTTTGCTGAATCAGAAGTTATCTCTTTGATAGCTCAAAATCATGAAAAGAGTGATATTGACCATGGTATTCATAATGCCATAGCTTCTAAAGCGGTAGGTTTAATGAAAAGAGTTGGCATATCTGGTGAGTGTATGATGAGTGGTGGTGTAGCACATAATATTGGTGTTGTTAAGGCGGTTGAAGAGCAAATAGGCCAAAAACTTTATATTTGTGATGAACCTGAGATTGTTGGGGCAGTAGGGGCAGCCTTATTTGGCTATGAAGAATTATCGAAATGATAAAAGAGATTTACTTTTTGTAAATCTCTTTTTAATATTAATTTGTCCATTCATGATTTTTAAGTTGCATTTAGTGCATACTAAACCTCAATTAATGAAAGAGAAACACGTTTCTTTTTAACATCAACATCATAAACATATACATCTAAAATATCACCAACATGACAAACATCTAAAGTATTTTTTACTTTTTTATGACTCATTTTAGAAATATGAATCAAACCATCATTCTTTAATCCAATATCTACAAAGGCTCCAAAATCAACTACATTTCTTACAACGCCCTGTAACTTCATCCCCTTATGTAAATCTTCAATTTTTAATACATCTTTTCTAAGTACTGGTGTATTATATTCATCTCTTGGAGAACGATGTGGAGATACAAAGGCATCTAATAAATCATCAAACAAATATGAATCCATATTTAATTCATTTCTAACTTTTTCTTTATTGATATGTTCAATAATTTCCTTAGCGTGATCACTTCCAATATCTGATTTATTAAGATCTAATTTTTTAAGTAGCTTTGAAGCATCATTATAATTATCAGGATGAATACTTGTTTCATCTAACATTTCATCCCCTGATAAAATACGTAAGAAACCAACAGATAATTCATAAGTCTTATTACCTAATTTTTTAACATTCTTAATCTCTTCACGTGATGTAAACTTACCATGTTCCTCCCTGTAAGCTACAATATTTTTAGCAATGCTCATAGATAGACCTGAAACATATTGTAACAAAGAAGGGGAAGCAGTATTGATATTAACACCAACTTGATTCACAACTTTTTCAACAACAAAATCTAATTGTTCACTTAATTTTTTTTGATTCATATCATGTTGATATTGACCAACAGAAATAGCTTTAGGTTCAATCTTAACAAGCTCAGCTAAAGGATCTTGCAAACGTCTACCAATCGATACCGCTGATCGTTCTTCTACTTGATAAGTAGGGAATTCTTCTTTAGCAATTGGACTAGCTGAATAAACAGATGCACCTGCTTCAGAAACAATAACATATTGAACATCTAAATGATATTTTTGTATTAATTGAGCGATAAAGCTTTCACTTTCACGACTAGCAGTACCATTTCCAATCGCAATGATTTCAATATGATATTTTTGAATCATATCTAGAAGTATCTTTTCATCTTTAGAATAATCTTTTTTAGGAATAGTAATAAATACTTTATTAATTGCTAATACTTTACCTGTAGGATCAATAGTCGCTAATTTACAACCAGTTCTAAAAGCTGGATCCACTCCTAATACATAACGATCTTTCATTGGTGCTTGTAATAAAAGATTTTCTAAATTAATAGAAAAAACATTTAATGCTTGATCTTGTGCTTTTTCAGTTAAATCATGACGTATTTCTCTTTCTACTGATGGGAATATTAAACGCTTAAAAGCATCATCAACACATTCTTTAATAATAGAATCCATTTGAGAGTGTTTATTATGAATCATACCTCTAAATATATAATCTTTAAAACGTTCTTCATCAATAGCAATTGATACAGTAATGACTTTTTCTTTTTCTGCACGATTAATGGCTAAAATACGATGAGGTACAATGAATTTAATACGTTCATTATAATCATAATACATTTCATAAGTACCATTTTCGTCTGGATTTTTCTTTTTGACTTTAGTAGTGATAGTACCTGTTTTAATGATCATGTCTTTTGTATATTGACGGAATTTAGCATTATCACTGATTTGTTCAGCAATGATATCTTTAGCACCTTGAATAGCTTCTTCAATGTTTTTTACTTCATCATTAAGATATTTTTTAGCAGTTTTATTAATATCTATATTTTGCAGTAACATAATATTCATAGCTAATGGTTCTAAGCCTTTAGCTTTAGCAATGGTTGCTTTTGTTTTCTTTTTTTCTTTAAAAGGACGATAATAGTCTTCTACTTCACTTAATTTAGATGCTTTTAAAATGTTATTTTTTAGTTCATCTGTTAATAATCCTTTTTCATGAATTAATCTAATAACATCATCTTTCCTTTGTTGTAATGATACTTGATATTCATAGACTTTAGATATTTCTCGGATTTGATCTTCATTAAGACCACCTGTTTTTTCTTTACGATAACGAGCAATAAAAGGAACTGTTGCACCTTCTTGTAGTAAAGATAAAACACTTTCTATCTGTTTAATTGTTAAATTTAAATCATTTGATACAAGCTTAATAATTTCATTGTTCATAATAACCTCCAAAAATAAAAAATTGTTCTAATGAACATAAAAGATGCAGCTGATGAGACTCGAACTCACATGAATTATATTCACTACCGCCTGAAGATAGCGTGTCTACCAATTCCACCACAGCTGCATAAAAAAGAATAAAAAAATGGTGCAGGCGATGAGATTTGAACTCACACGGACATCCATCCACTACCCCCTCAAGATAGCGTGTCTACCATTCCACCACGCCTGCATGCTCAAACATTATAACAAAATTTATAAGGCTATGCAATATCAAAAAAATAAAAGAATCATGAAAGGGTAGCCTAAGCTACCCGAACTATTTTAAATGTTGAATACTTATATAATTAGGAACACCATTTTTATAAGTAAGATTCACTTCACCTTGAATTAATGGATATAAATAATCATATAATTTATCTGTTATATAATTATGCTTTTCATTAATCCACTCTACTGGTATACATTTTTCTTGATTGGCTATTTCATTAACATCCATAGTTAAACATTCTATCTGATAAGGATCATCACTAATACGTTTAACTATAATCATTTGTGCACTTTCATTTTTCATAGCTGTTTCAACAGCATATTGACCAATCATAAATGCTTCATCTAAATCTACCTTTGATGCTAAATGACCAGCACTTCTTTGTAAAACATTCAATTCAACACTTCTAACCTTACATTTAAATCTTTCATAAGCCATGGTTTCCAATGCTTTACCAGTACCAGAATGAAGAATATTACCAAAAACATCTCTTTTCGCATATCTTGATTTGGCATCAATATATTCACCAGTTTCATCCTTAATACCTTCACTAACAGCAATAATAATATTCTTTTTAGTTTTGAATACTTCTTCAATATCACGATAAAAATTTTCTTTAATAAAAGGTACTTCAGGTAAATAAATTAAATCTGGGGCATCACTATGTGCACTTCTTGCCAGTGCACTTGCAGCAGTAAGCCAGCCAGCATTTCTACCCATAATTTCAACAATTGTAATGGAATTAAGTTTATAAATTGAAGAATCATAAGCAATTTCAAGTAGAGAAGTTGCTACATATTTAGCAGCTGAACCAAAACCAGGCGTATGATCTGTTCCTTTTAAATCATTATCAATAGTTTTAGGTATGCCAATAAAATGAATATCAGATTTCATGATTTTAGCATAATTGGATAACTTAGCTACAGTATCCATAGAATCATTACCACCAATATAAAAGAAATCTGTAATTTCTAATTTATCAAAAATAGAAAATAATGTATTATAAGTTTGTGGATCACTATTATAATCAGGTAATTTATAACGACATGATCCTAAATACATAGCAGGGGATTGAATTAATAATTCAATATCTCTTTGCGTTTTAAACATATCTATTAAATCAAAATAATTATCTTCTAATAATCCTTTTATTCCATTGATCATACCATAAATATGTTCATATTCATTAGACTTATGACATTTAGCAATGATACCTGCAAGTGATGCATTAATCGCAACAGTAGGACCACCAGATTGTCCAATAAAACAATTTCTTTTCTTCATATATTACTCCTTATTATAATTTCAGCCACATTTTATCATCTTTAAAGTATGATTAAAAGAAAAAATGAAAAATTATGGAAATTCCTTAAAAAGAAGAGTATACTAAAGCATGTATAGGAGGAAATAAAAATTATGTCTAAGAATTATCTATCAATGGATGGTAATACTGCTGCCGCTCACGTGGCATATGCCTTTAGTGAAGTAGCTAGTATTTATCCCATTACACCTTCTTCACCTATGGCTGAAAATGCTGATAACTGGGCCGTACAGGGAAGAAAAAACATTTTTGGGTCTACTGTTAATGTTGTAGAAATGCAATCAGAAGCAGGAGCTGCTGGAGCAGTTCATGGGGCACTTCAAGGTGGTGCTTTAGCTACAACTTTTACAGCCTCTCAAGGTTTATTATTGATGATTCCAAATCTTTATAAAATACAAGGTGAATTATTACCTGGTGTATTCCATGTGGCTGCTAGAGCTTTAGCTACACGTTCATTAAATATCTTTGGTGATCATCAGGATATTTATGCTTGTCGTCAAGTTGGTGCACCAATGATTTGTTCACATAGTGTTCAAGAAGTTATGGATTTAGGTGGTGTAGCTCACCTGGTTGCTATTAAAGCAAGCGTACCTGTTATTCATTTCTTTGATGGTTTTAGAACTTCTCATGAAATTCAAAAAGTAGAAGTTATGGATTATGATGTTTTAGAAAGCTTATTAGATAAAGAAGCATTAAAGAGATTTAAAGATAACGCTTTAAATCCACACACTAATCCAATTGAACGTGGTGGTGCAGAAAACGATGATATCTATTTCCAAGGTCGTGAAGCACAAAATCAACATTATGATGCTGTTGTAGAAATTGCTGCTGATTATATGAAAAAGATTTCAGAAATCACTGGTAGAGAATATGCACCATTTACATATTATGGTGATCCAGAAGCTACTAGAGTTATTGTAGCTATGGGTTCAGTTACTGAAACAATTAAAGAAACTATTGATGAATTAAGAAAACAAGGAGAAAAGGTTGGTTTAATTAAAGTTCATTTATATAGACCTTTCTCTGCTAAATATTTATTAAAAGTTTTACCTGAAACAGTTAAAAAGATTGCAGTATTAGATAGAACTAAAGAAATGGGTGCTACTGGAGAACCTTTATACTTAGATGTTGTATCAGTATTAGCTGATAAAGATATTAAGGTTATTGGTGGACGTTATGGTTTAGGCTCTAAAGATACAACACCAGGCCAAATTAAAGCAGTTTATGATCATTTATTAGATGATGATCCATTTACTTCATTTACGATTGGTATTGTTGATGATGTAACTCATTTATCATTAGAAGAAGATAAGAATTTCAAAGTAGAATCTGATTATACTTCATGCTTATTCTATGGTTTAGGTAGTGATGGTACAGTATCTGCTAATAAGTCTTCTATTAAGATTATTGGTGATAATACTGATTTATATTCACAAGCTTATTTTGCTTATGATAGTAAAAAAGCTGGTGGAGCTACGCGTTCTAACTTAAGATTTGGACATAGTCCAATTAGAGCAACTTATTATGTTAATAATGCTGATTTTATTTCATGTTCATTAGATAACTATGTTTTAAAATATGATATGTTAAAGAATTTAAAAGATGGTGGTACTTTCTTATTAAATACTGAATTTGATGAAAATGAAATTGTTGATTATTTACCTAATAAATTAAAGAAACAATTAGCTGATAAACATGCTAAATTCTATATTATTAATGCTACTAAATTAGCTGGTGAAATTGGTATGGGTAGACGTACAAATACGATTTTACAATCTGCATTCTTTGCTTTAAATCCACAAATTTTACCAATTGAAAAATCAGTTGAATATATGAAAGCAATGGCTAAGAAATCTTATAGTAAAAAAGGTGATGCTATTGTAGAAGCTAACTATCGTGCTATTGATGCTGGTAAGGATGCTATTGTTGAAGTAACTGTTAATCCAGCTTGGTCTGATTTAACTGTTAATGAAACAAGAAAACGTACTGGTGATGATCATTTTGATAACTTTGTATCTGTTATTAATGCTTTAGATGGTTATGATTTACCAACTTCTGCTTTCTTAGACAAACTTGATGGTTCTATGAAATCAGGTGTTGCTTTAAAAGAAAAACGTGCTATAGCAGTACAAGTTCCTCGTTGGAATAAAGATAACTGTATACAATGTAATAACTGTGTTATGGTTTGTCCACATGCTACAATTCGTGCCTTCTTATTAGATGAAAATGAAGTAGCTAATGCGCCTGAAGATATTACTAATGATACATTAAAACCAATGGGTAAAGGTGTTGAAGGCTTAGTATATCGTATTCAAGTTTCACCTGATAACTGCGTTGGATGTGGCTTATGTGTAACTGAATGTCCTGGTAAGAAGGGTGCTAAAGCATTATCAATGGTACCTGTTAAAGAAGAATTATCACATTCTGATTTAGCTGACTATATGTATAACGAAGTTACTTATAAAGATGATAAATATCCAACTACAACGACTAAGGGTGTTGGTTTCATGAGACCATACTTTGAAGTATCTGGTGCCTGTGGTGGTTGCGGTGAAACGCCATATTATCGTTTGGCTTCTCAATTATTTGGTAAAGATATGAGAATTGCTAATGCTACTGGATGTAGTTCAATCTATTCTGGTTCAACGCCATCTACGCCATGTACTGTAGATGAAAATGGTCAGGGACCTGCTTGGGCTAACTCTTTATTTGAAGATAATGCTGAATATGGTTATGGTATGAAATTAGCTGAAAATTATAAGACTCAACATATCTTTGATATTATTGATGCAAATAAAGCTGATTGTGAACCTGAACTTCAAGAAGTATTGACAAAATATGCAGAAGTAAAGGGTCATAGAGAAGAAGAACGTGCTTTATATGATGAAATTGTTTCATTAGTAGAAGCATCAGAAAACGAAGGTATTAAAGAATTATTAGATATGAAAGGTGATTTAGTAACTAAATCTCAATGGATTATCGGTGGAGATGGTTGGGCTTATGATATTGGTTACGGAGGAGTTGACCATGTCTTAGCTAACAATGAAAATGTTAATATCTTAGTTTTGGATACAGAAGTATATTCTAATACTGGTGGTCAATCATCTAAGTCTTCACAAGCTGGTTCAATTGCAAGATTTACAGCTGGTGGTAAGACAGGTGCTAAGAAGGATTTAGCTCAAATTGCGATGGCATATGGACATGTTTATGTAGCTCAAGTAGCTATGGGTGCTAATCCAATGCAAACAATTAAAGCATTTAAAGAAGCTGAATCTTATGATGGACCTTCAATCATTATTGCTTATGCTCCATGTAATGAACATGGTATCAAGGGTGGTTTATCAAATCATCAACAACAACAAAAGAAAGCTATTGCTTGTGGATACTTTAACTTAGTAAGATTTGATCCTAGATTAGAAGCTCAAGGTAAGAATCCATTACAAATTGATTCTAAAGAACCTGATTACACTAAATTCAAAGACTTCTTATTAAGTGAAAACAGATTTGCTCAATTATCTAAGATTAATCCAGATCATGCAGATGAATTAATGGATAAATGCTTAAATGACGCAAAGAAACGTCGTGCTCGCTTAGATACAATGGCTAAATGGTATGAATAAGATGGGATATTTTCCCATCTTTTTTATTTATAATATGAAATTTAATTTCATTAAAATATTAATTTTATGAAAAATAATGAAAAGTCATTAGATATTTGTTTTTAACTATTTACAGTTTTTTTTATTCTGATAAAATAAAACTATCTTAAAGGAGGAAATATTTAATGAATAAGAAATTACCAGAAGGTTTTTATTGGGGTGGATCAGTTTCTTCATTTCAAACTGAGGGACATAGAAATGAAGGTGGAAAGGGCTTATGCATTTATGATGTAAGACCTATGAATCCTGAGTTTTCTGATTGGAATGATGCTATTGATGAATATACACGTTATGATGAAGATATTGCATTAATGAAAGAAATGGGATTTAATTTTTATCGTTTTTCTATATGCTGGAGTAGAATTGTACCAAATGGTACATTGGATGAACCTGTAAATGAAGAAGGTGTTCAGTTTTATAGTGATTTGATTGATAAATTATTGGCCGCTGGTATTGAACCAATGATTACATTAGTTCATTTTGATATGCCTTATTATTTAGTTGAAAATTATAATGGTTTTGCTTCTCGTTATGTTGTGGATTGTTTTGAAAGATATGCAAAAGTATGTATTGAAAGATTTGGTGATAGAGTTAAACATTGGATGAGTTTCAATGAACAAAACTTACATAGTCAAATGTTAAGAGTTTCCAATGCTGAAGTCATTCCTGAAGGTGTTTCTAAAGCTAAACATCTTTATCAAGTAACACATAATGTTATGATGGCTCATTGTAAAGCTGTTAGAGCTTTAAGACAAATGCAACCAGATGCTAAGTTTTGCGGTATGGGTGCTATCACAAATTTCTATGCTTATGAAAATAGTCCAGAAAACAATTTATTTGCAACTCAAGCCTATCAATTATTAAATACATACTTAGTAGATACTTTCGCTAATGGAGAATATCCTAGTTATTGGACAACTTATTTAGAATATAGAGGATGGACACCAGAATTTGAAGAAGGCGATGAAGAATTATTAAAATATACAGTTGATTATATAGCTTTCTCTTATTATCGTTCTAATACTTTAAAATGTGGAAAATTTGACTATGAAAGACCTGCTTGTGAATGTGTTTATGAACAACAAATTAAAAATCCTCATTGTGATGCTAATGAATGGAATTGGGAAATTGATCCAACTGGTTTTAGATGGACATTGGATGATTTATATAATCGTTCTAAACTTCCTGTGTTTGTATTAGAAAATGGTATTGGCTGGAGAGAAGATAGAACGCAAGAAGAAATCGATACAATGCTAGCTAATGGAAAGACTATTGAAGATGATTATCGTATTAATTATCATAGAGATCATATTAAAGCGATGAAAGAAGCAATATTTGAAGATGGTATTGAATGTTTGGGTTATATTACATGGGGACCTATTGATATTTTAGCATCTATGTGTAATATGGATAAACGTTATGGTTTTGTTTATGTGAATCGTACAAATAAGGATTTAAGAGATATGAAACGTATTCCAAAGAAATCTTTCTATTGGGTTTCTAAAGCATTTAAATCTAATGGTGAGGAATTAGATTAATGGGACATATATTAAAAATGCAGCCTGTTTTCAAGGAAGTTATTTGGGGTGGTCATCAATTAAGAGATGAATTTGGTTATGATATTCCTAGTGACCTAACAGGTGAATGCTGGGCTATTTCTGCACATCCTCATGGGGATTGTACAATTGGTAATGGTGAATATAAAGGTTATACTTTATCTAAGTTATATCATGAACATCGTGAATTATTTGGTAATATTAAAAATGAACAATTTCCATTGATGGTTAAACTTATTGATGCTAATAATGATCTATCAGTTCAAGTACATCCTGATGATGCTTATGCTTTAAAACATGAAAATACTACTGGTAAATGTGAATGCTGGTATGTCTTAGATGCTAAAAAAGATACAAAAATGGTCATGGGCCATCATGCCAAAACAAAAGAAGAGTTTATTCAAGCTATTAAAAATGATGATTATGAAAATCTTTTAAATACATTTAAAATAAATAAAGGTGACTTCTTCTTTATTCCTTCAGGTACATTACATGCCATATGTAGTGGTTCACTCATTTATGAAGCTCAACAATCATGTGATATTACTTATCGTGTCTATGATTATCATCGTAAAGATGTTAATGGTAATGAAAGAGAACTACATGTTCAGCAATCTATAGATGTGACTAAAGTTCCTGCAGATAATACGAACAATCAATTATTTGTCAATAGTCATTTAGATCATGGTAGTAAAACAAAATATTTGGATAGTGATATCTTTAGTGTGGATTGTTATCGTATGAATGGTAAAAATACAATTATTAATGACAAACCATTTTTAATGGTTAGTGTGATTGAAGGTGATGGAACCTTAGAAGATGAACATATTCAAAAGGGTGATCACTTTGTGGTATGTAGTGATCAAAAAGAAATAACTTTTGATGGTTATATGACAATTATGGTAGCTTATTTATAAGCAAGAGGTTAACTCTTGCTTTTAATATACTTTAAAATGATTTATAATAATATTAATAAAACTTTAAGGAGGAAGAAAATGTATAGAGTTGGAATTGATATTGGAGGGACAAATTTAAGATGTGCTATTTTTGATGCCGATATGAAAATGGTACAAGTTTATAAAACGCCTAACGATAAGAGTAAAAATGCTGCTGAAAATTTATCAGAAATGATTCAATTTATTAAAAATTTTGATGGCGAAATTAAAAGTATTGGGATTGGTTGTCCTGGGCCATTGGATGCTCATACAGGTGTTATTTTAAATCCACCTAATTTGGTAGGTTGGGATAATTTCAATATTGTTGATTTCTTTAAAAAAGAAACAGGCATTCCTACAAAAATGTCTAATGATGCCAATGTCGCTGGTTTAGGAGAAGCTATTTTAGGTTCGGGTAAAAGTTATGAATCTGTATTCTATATTACTATGTCTACTGGTTTTGGTGGTGCTTATGTATATAAGAATGAACTCATTAATGGTGTTAGTACATGTGCTGGTGAAATTTATAATATGATTGTTAATGAAGATAAACATTATCATAAAGGTACTAATGCTGGAAGCTTAAATGAACAATGTGGTGGTTATGGATTATCAGTTATTGCTGAAGAAACTTTTGGTAAAGCCATGAGTGCTAAAGAATTATTTGATTTATATCATGCTGGTGATGAAACTGCGATTAAACTCATTGAACATACGGCTGATGTAGCTGCTAAAGGTATCGCAAATGTAGGTTGTGTTATTGATCCTGAAATCTATGTAGTAGGTGGTAGTATTGCAAATTATAATCCTGATTTTGTTAAACTAGTTTTTGAAAAAGCTAAAAAATATTATATAAAACCAGAATATTTACATTATGTACCAGCTAAATTCTCAGATGATGCAGGACTTATTGGAGCGGCTTTGTTATGATTAATGTTTTATTAAGCTCTTATGATATCCATGAATCATGGGCCATAGAAACAATTGAGCCATTACTTCATAAAGATATGAAAGTTCTTTATATACCTTTTTCATTTGATGATTCAGATATGAAAAATCATGAAACATTTGAACAATGTCGTTTAAAACATGAATCTGGTATATTTAGACCATTTCATTATTATGGCATTGATAATATTGATTATATTGATTATTTTTACGATAATCACAAAACTGCTATAGATAAAATACAAAATGCAGATATTATCTTTTTAACTGGTGGATTTCCTGATCAGTATTTAGTAAGACTTAATGAATTTGGTATTTCTGATGCCATTAGAAATAGTGATAAACTCATTATTGGAGCAAGTGCCGGAGCGATGATTCAATTAGATAATTATCATATTACTCCTGATGATGATTATCCAACATATCAATATCAGGATGGTTTAGGTCTAGTGTCAGGTTTTGAAATAGAGGTACATTATTGTCATAGTGATATTCAAGAAACCAGTTTAAAACGTGTTATAAAAGAAAAACAGCTACCGACATATACGATTCCAAACGATGGTGGGCTGCTTATTAAAGATAAGCAAATTCAAACTTTTGGTACTGCTGCATTAGTTTAATAAATATGTAATGAATGATAATTATGTTAAGAAATTCCTAACATAATTATCTTTTTTAGCACAAAAGGGTTGACAGTGCTAATTAAAAGGAGTAATATACTTTTAGCACAAATGAAGTTGGAGTGCTAAAAAGGAGATGCAATATTATAATGGCTGATAAAAAACAGTTTAAAGCTGAGTCACAAAAATTATTAGATTTAATGATTAATTCTATTTATACACATAAGGAAATATTTTTAAGAGAAATTATTTCTAATGCGAGTGATGCTTCTGATAAATTATATTATAAAGCATTAACAGAAAATATAAGTGGAATTTCTAGAGAGGATTTATCAATTCAAATTGTTATTAATAAGGATCATAGAATGTTATCTATTATTGATCAAGGAATTGGTATGAATGCTGATGAGTTGGAAGAACATTTAGGTACTATTGCTAATAGTGGATCAATGGAATTTAAGAATGCCTTAGAAGAAGGTCAAGATGATGTTGATATTATTGGACAATTTGGTGTAGGTTTCTATTCTGCATTTATGGTTGCTCAAAAAGTTGAAGTTATTTCTAAGAAGTATGGTGAGGATCAAGCTTATATTTGGGAATCAGATACAAGTGACGGTTATACAATTAATGAAATTGATTATCCAAATCATGGAACAAGAATTAATTTGTATTTGAAAGATAATACTGAAGATGATAATTATGATGAATATTTGGATGAATATGAAATTCAAAGATTAGTTAAGAAATATTCTGATTATGTACACTATCCAATTCAAATGGATATGACAACTAGTAAGAAAAAAGAAGATAGTGATGAATATGAAGAAGTCATTGAAAATCGTACATTAAATTCAATGGTTCCTTTATGGAAACGTCCTAAAAAGGAAATCACAGATGAAGAATATAATGAATTCTATAAAGATAAATTTGGAGATTATAGTGATCCATTATGTGTTATGCATAATCGTGTAGAAGGTACAATTACATATGATTCTTTGTTGTATATTCCTTCTCAACCACCAATGAATTATTATTCTCAAGACTATGAAAAAGGTTTACAATTATATTCTCGTGGTGTGTTTATTATGGATAAATGTAGTGATTTGGTTCCAGAACACTTTAGATTCGTTAAAGGGTTGGTAGATTCACAAGATTTATCACTTAATATTTCAAGAGAAATGTTACAACATGATCGTCAATTAAAAATCATTTCTGATAAGATTGAAAAACGTATTCAAAAAGAACTTGAAGATATGCTTAAAAATGATCGTGAAAAGTATGAATCATTCTTTAAGAACTTTGGCTTACAATTAAAATTTGGTATTTATAATAGCTATGGCATGTTAAAAGATAAATTAGCTGACTTATTAGTTTATTATAGTGCTAAAGAAGAAAAGATGATTACTTTATCAGAATATGTTGAAGCTATGAAAGAGGATCAAAAAGAAATTTATTTTGCTTCAGGAGAATCATATGATAAGATTAATCAATTACCAACTGTTGAATTAGTTAAAGATAAAGGTTTTGATATTCTTTATATGATTGATGATGTTGATGAATTCTGTATTCAAATGATGCGTGATTATAAAGAAAAACCATTTAAAAATATTAATCAAGGTGATTTAGATATCGATTCTGAAGATGAAAAGAAAGAATTAGAAAAGGTTAATGAAGATAATAAAGATTTACTTGAAACATTAAAAGAAGCTTTAAAAGATCAAGTTAAAGATGTTAAGGTATCTTCAAGATTAAAATCTCATCCAGTTTGTTTGGTTTCTAGTGATGGTGTTTCATTTGAAATGGAAAAGGTTATGAATCGTATGCCTGATGGAGAAGGGGTTAAAGCTGGTAGAATTTTGGAAATCAATCCAAATCATGAATTATTTGCAGCTTTACAATCTGTTTTTGAAAAGGATAAAGATAAGATTACGAATTATGCCTCTATTTTATATGATCAAGCATTATTGATTGAAGGATTTAGTATTGATGATCCTGTAGAATTTTCAAATAAAATTTGTAGCTTAATGGTGGAAGCTAATAAGTAAAGTGTGTCGTTGACACACTTTTTATTGTACAATAATTATTGAATTTGATATAATCTTGAAGAGGTGATAATAATGGAGTTTCAAGATGTTATAGAAAGTCGAAGAAGTATTAGAAAATATTTAGATAAGGAAGTTTCTGATGAGGATTTGAAACAAGTATTAGATGCTGCCATTCTTGCCCCTTCATGGAAAAATTCTCAAGTTTCACGTTATTATGTAGCTAAAAGCAAGGAAATGGTAGAGAAGGTTTATCGTTGTTTACCTGAATTTAATCAAAATAATGTTAAAAATGCCCCTATATTAATTGTTTCAACTATTGTGTTAAATCGTTCTGGTTATAATAAAGATGGAACACCTACCAATGAATTAGGTAATGGTTGGGGTTATTATGATTGTGGCTTACATAATATGAATTTGGTTTTAAAAGCGACTGATTTAGGGTTGTCAACGTTAATTATGGGTATTAGAGATAGTGAAGCTATCAAAGAAGTGTTTGATATTCCTGATAATCAAAGTGTTGTGAGTGTTATTTCATTGGGCTATGGAGATATTGATCCACAAATGCCTAAACGTAAAACAATTGAAGATATTGCAGTTATAAAATAAGGAATCTGGTTCAGATTCCTTTACTTATAGTATGCAATTGTTGTTTCTATTTGTGTTTCAGTTGGTTCAAATCCATATGAAACATAGGTAACAGTGTTATCATTTCTGATAAGTAAGATATCCGTTGTTTCACCATCACTGATATAATAGACATTATCATCTTGAGTATAATCAGTATCATAAGTCATTTCATAGATATATTCATCAGCAAAATTACTATTATTAAATTGATATTCTTTAATATAGAGAATTTCATCATCATTACCTGCTTCTAAAGAAATATAAGTTTTTTTCGCAAAAAAACCCGAATAACTTTGTGTACTTACCTCACTTGTTGTGTTTATATCTAAATCGGTTAAAGTTAAATAAGGATGATTTTCATATACAAAACTTTGAGCATTATTTAAATCTTCAAGTAATCCTCCACCAATAAGACATGCACATATAATAACCAAAACAACATAGATTTTTCTTAAAGTCTTAATTTTATTTTTAGGCATATCTAATTTATCTTGAATCAATTGTTCGTTAAATTTTTTTATATATTCTTTATTAAAATAGGTACGATACATAAATATCACACAAAGTAAAATAAGTCCTAAATAAACAGCTACAATACCATAGCTTAATAATGACGTGATTGCTAAAGAAGAACTAAGATAATAAACAAATAAAACTCCCACAAATAACGAAATAGTAAAAGGTACTTCATATCTAGCTTTTTTACTTCTATCGAGTAAAGGCTGGGTATTATATTTAATATTTTCATTTAGTGGATGATCTCCAATAAAAACATACATTCCTTTCTTAGCGTATATAGGTTGATAATTTTCATCTAAATATTTATCAAATAATTCTTGACGACTATTTAATTTTTCATTTCTAGTTTTACCTTTCATATTGAAGAAATCGATTTTATAATAAACTTTGTTATCGGTTTTTTTAAACATAGAAATAAAAGATAAATCATTACAATAATAACCATTATTTCCTAAAGTATCTAATCTTTCCTGAAATAATTGATATTCATAAGGTTTATAATTTATAATATGAAATTGATATTTCATTAAACCACCATCTTTCTTGGCTATTATATCAAAATATATGAATTTTGTATACTTATTTTCTTTTTGGATGTTAAGATATTGTTAAGAAATAGTTAAGCGAATGTTAAATTCTTCTATGATTTTAAAACGTTTTCATGTATAATAT
>JAJQFG010000073.1 GCA_021201315.1 Erysipelotrichaceae bacterium | reverse complement strand
TATATTATGAATTGTGAAATTTTTTCTTGACAAAGGTCACTTCATAACAGGAGGTATATGACTATGAATATGAATGAAGCTATTTATGAAAGACATACTGTTCATAAATATATGGACAAACCTCTTTCAGGTGATATTGTTGCTTTGCTAAATGAGCGTGTGAATGATAATAATGAAAAATATGGATTGAACATTAAACTGATGACTAATAATTCAGATGGTGTTTCATCAATGGCTAAAATTTCAGGAGGTAAGAATATTAATAATTACTTTATTTTAGCTGGAAAAGATACACCTGATCTTGATGAAAAATTAGGCTATTGTGGTGCTGACATTGTTCTTTATGCCCAAACTTTAGGACTCAATACCTGGTGGATTGGTGGCATGGTAAGTAAAAAAGGTGTTAAGAAACATTTAGGTGATGAGTCTTTACGTAACAGTGGTGTTATTGTTGTGGGTTATGGTGCGGAGTCAGGAAAACCACATAAATCTAAAACAGCCCAGCAAGTTAGTAGTTATGATGGTGAGGCCCCTGGTTGGTTTAATGAAGGTATTAAAGCGCTTCTGCAAGCACCAACTGCTATGAATAAACAAGCTTTTAGTGTTAAAGGTCATGGAAACAAGGTTTCAATCACTTGCAGTAATAAAGGTTTTAGTGGCATTGATTTAGGTATTGGAAAATATCACTTTGAACTAGGTGCTGGTAAAGATAATTTTGATTGGGAATAATATAAACATTATTATATGCTTTCAAATTTTGTTGAAGTATAATGGATGATGAAATTGCTCATTGACAAATTTAATGGTTGATGATATATTTTGATTAAAGAAAGAGTAGACTCTTTATAGGTGTGGTTAACAACCGCTTGAGGTGGGATGTGCAGATTGATGCGGAGCCACACTTTTTTCTTTTTTATATTAGTGCAAAAGAAGTGGCAATGCCACTTCTTTTAGCGTGTATTGAAATTAACTGGTTCATCAAATTCAGCAAAGTCAAAATAAACAAATTGAAATATATAATACTTTTGATTTTTAGGATCGTGTACAATAAAATGATCTCTGCCTACTTGTTCAATAATGCCTTTATACACACGATCACGCCAATCATTACTGCCTGTATACGTAAAATAAAATGTACCAAGCTTACCTATATTTAATCTTAGTATATTTTCTAAATATGTTTGTTCACTGATAGGTAATATTGGTGATTCTACAATTGAATTATCCATGGACCCTCCTTATAAGTCACAATTGAGTTTGGCACCTGGAGCATAAAAACAATGATTTTTATATCTTCCCGTAAGCTCGCCATAAAAAGTTTCAGGACATGCTACATTACTGCCAGGATTTTTAAACCATAAAGCATTATAAGCTGGTTCTACGCGATAACCTTCAATATTGCGTAATGCGAGTTCTCTTTCCTTGGCATTCACTGCTTCATTAAATAATGGCTGACCAACGCCAGCAAAGGCATTCGTTTGATAGATGACTTCGGAAATAGTACGCGTATTTTTAAAGACATCGCATTCTGCCACAACACGATTAACTACAACGTTACCAACCATAAGCATACCTTCTTCTCCTTCACCTAAAGCTTCGGCTTTCATAATGCGTGCTAATAGCTCAACATCTGCATCATTATATGCAATTCTTGGCATTGTTTCACCTCATTATAGTTTATGTTTAAGTTTTTTAAAGTTGCATCAATCCGTTTAAAAAAGTTTTTTTTGAAAATTAACATGAAATAGTATTTTTTTAAATGACTTTGTGGTAAAATAAATACATAGGTAAGCACTTTCACATAAAAGTTTAGGAGGAAAAATTATGGGAAAAGAAATTGTTGCGATGATTTTAGCAGGTGGAAGAGGTACGCGTCTTGAAGCTTTAACAGCTAAAGTTGCTAAACCTGCAGTCCACTTCGGAGGAAAGTATAGAATTATTGACTTTCCATTAAGCAATTGTGCCAACTCTGGAATTGATGTAGTTGGTGTATTAACACAGTATGAATCTGTCTTACTTGGAACATACGTTGGTGCTGGTTCTAAGTGGGGTCTTGATGGTAACAATTCATTAGCTGCTATTTTACCAGCTCGTGAAAGAGGAGAAGTAGGAGCTACATGGTATGCTGGTACTGCTGATGCCATCTATCAAAATATTAGTTTCTTAGATCAATATGATCCAGAATATGTTTTGATTTTATCAGGTGACCACATCTATAAGATGGATTATGATGCTATGTTAACTGCTCATAAAGAAAAAGATGCAGCATTAACAGTTGCGGTATTAAATGTTACTTTAGAAGAAGCTACTCGTTTTGGTATTATGAATACTAATCCAGATGGTACAATTTATGAATTTGAAGAAAAACCAGCTCAACCTAAGTCTACATTAGCATCTATGGGTATTTATATCTTTACTTATAAAGATTTAAGAAAATACTTGATTGATGATGCTGCTGATGAAAATAGTAAACATGACTTTGGTATGAATATCATTCCAATGATGTTAAATGATGGTAAGAAATTATATGCTTATGAATTTGAAGGATATTGGAAAGATGTTGGAACTGTAGAAAGCTTATGGCAAGCTAATATGGATTTATTAGATGATAAAGAGTTAGATCTTTATAATATTAAGAAAGATTGGAAGATTTACACTGAAGATACTTTGAGTAAACCTCAAATCATTGGTGATAAGGCTTCTGTTAAGAATTCCCTTGTTACTCAAGGATGTATCGTTAACGGTGAAGTATCAGGTTCTGTATTATTTGATAATGTATCAATTGGTGAAGGTGCTAAGGTTGTTGATTCTGCCTTAATGCCTGGTGTCCTTGTTGAAGAGGGTGCAGAAATTTACAAAGCCATCGTTGATGAAAATGTTGTTATTAAAGCAGGAAGCGTAACTAACAAGGAAGCTAAAAAAGTAGAACTTGTTAGTGATAATGCGTAATAGGAGGATATTGAAATGGCAAAAGTTATTGGATTAGTAAATTTACACTCTGATGTTTCTTTAGGAGGTTTAACTGAAAAAAGACCAGTTGCTTCAGCAAGTTTCCTTGGTCGTTATGGAATTATTGACTTTGTATTATCTAACTTATCTAACTCTAATGTTGATAGTGTTGGGGTTTTAATTAAAGAAAAACCAAGATCATTATTTAAACATTTAGGTAGTGGTAATGCATGGAACTTTAACTCTAAATCTGGTGGTGTTTCATTATTATATAATGAAAAATATGCTAACAGTCCTATGTATAATCATGATATTAATAATATGGTTGAAAACTCTGCATTTGTAGAAAAATCAAAAGCTGATTATGTAGTTATTGCTCCAGCTCATATTATTACAACTATGAATTATGCTGATGTAGTTGATGCTCATATTAAATCAGGTGCTGAAATTACAGTTGTTTATAAAAATATTGATAATGCTGATGAAACATTTGTTGGTTCTGATTATTTAGAATTAGATGGCAATCATGTAAGTGCTATTAAAACAAATAAAGGTAATCGTAAAGATAGAAATATTTCTTTGGAAACTTATGTTATTAATACAAAAGCATTATTAGATTTAATTAATTATGCTAAAGAAATTAGTTCATTCTTTGATTTAAAAGAAACTTTAGCTTATTTATGTGATGAAAGAGATATTGCTGCATATGAATATCAAGGTTTTGCAAGAATTATTGATTCATTTGACGCTTATTATAAAGTAAGCTTAGAAATGTTAGACTTTGAAGTTTCTACTCAAGTTTTCAAATCTAATTGGCCAATCTTTACAAACACAAATGATACTCCACCTGCAAAATATAAAGCAAATGCTAATGTAAAGAAATCATTTGTTGCTAATGGTGCTATTATTGATGGTACTGTTGAAGGTAGTATTATTGCACGTAATGTTGTTATTGGTGAAGGTGCTACGGTTAAAAATTGTATTATTTTAAATGGTTCAGTTGTTGCTCCTGGTGCAGTGGTTGAAAATGTTATTATTGATAAAGATGCTAAAATTGAAAAGAAAATTAATTTAGCTGGTGGCACAACTCCACTTTATGTTAAAGAAGGGGATGTCGTATAATGAAGATAGTATTTGCGGCTGGTGAAGGAACTCCTTTTATAAAATCTGGTGGATTAGCTGACGTTATTAGTTCTCTTCCTAAGGCTTTAGTACAAAAAGGACATGAGTGTATTGTTGTTTTACCAAAGTATAGAGATTTGAAATTAGCTGATTCATTGGAATATGTTACTAATTATTATATTTGGGTTGGATGGAGAAGATGCTATTGTGGTATTTTCAAAGCAGAATATGATGGTGTTACTTTCTACTTTGTAGATAATGAACGATATTTTGGAAGACCTGGATTATATGGTTATGATGATGATGAAGAAAGATTTGCGTACTATGATTTTGCAGTGTTAGAATTAATTTCTCATTTAGATATTAAACCAGATATTATTTCTTTACATGACTGGCAAGCAGCTATGATTGCTCCGTTATATAAAGAAAGATATGCTTATTATGAATATTATCAAGGTATTAAGATTACTTTTACAATTCACAATATTGCTTATCAAGGTAAATGTGATCCTAATTATTTAACTGATTTATTTGGTTTAGATAATTATCTCTATTATAATGGTAACTGTCGTAATGATGGATGCCTTAATATGATGAAATCAGCAATTTTCTATAGTGATGTAGTGACAACTGTTTCTCCTACATATGCTCAAGAAATTTTAACTGATGAATTTGGTGAAGGTTTACAAAGTATTTTAAATATGCGTAGACATGATCTTTATGGTATCTTAAATGGTATCGATCCTGATGTTGTTAATCCTGCAACAGATCCAGAATTAGTAGAAAACTTTGATATTACAACAGTTGATGAAAAGAAACCAATTAATAAGGCTGCTTTACAAGAAGAATGTGGCTTACCAGTAAGAGCGGATGTTCCTTTGATTGGCATCGTTACAAGATTAACATGGCAAAAAGGTTTAGACATTATTCTTGAAAAAATGGATGAACTTATGCAACGTGATGTACAAGTTATTGTACTTGGTGCTGGTGATTTGAAATATGAGGAACCATTAAAAGGAATTGCAGCATATCATAATCAAAAGATTTCATTAAATTTAAAATATGACTTTGGTTTATCTTGCCGTATTTATGGTGGATGTGATATGTTCTTAATGCCTTCATTATTTGAACCTTGTGGTTTATCACAAATGATGTCTCTTCGTTATGGTACGATTCCTATCGTAAGAGAAACTGGTGGTTTAAAAGATAGCGTACAGGCATATGATGAATATGCACAAACTGGTACTGGATTTAGCTTTAAGAATTATAATAGTCAGGAAATGCTTAATACTATTGATTATGCATTGAAAGTCTATAATGAAGATAAAGATAGCTGGAAAGATTTAGTACATCGCGCAATGGATGCTAAGCTTGACTGGGAAGAAAGTGCAGACGCCTACTTACGAGTTTTCAATTCATTGTTAGATTAGCGATGATAGGATAGGTTTAAAACCTATCCTTTTCGCTTTTCGTTGATTTTCTTTCTAATCTTTAGTATACTACAAAAAAAGGAGGGGATTGTGATGTCAAAATTTAAAATATTATGTGTTTGTCTATTATTGTTTATAGCTTGTTCGTGCGAAGATAAATCAAAAACAGTATCTTTAGAAAAAGATGGTACTTTATATGAAATCACAGATCAGGCCTCTTTTTATTATCCTAATCGTTTAAGTATCGATACTTCTTCAGATAATATTGATGCAGTGCATATTGTAGATGATGATGAGATTATGACTTATTTTTCGATGGAAGATGATACTGATAATCTTATTGAGGATATGCCTGATCTTTATCAAAGTCAACTAGAAGAATATGGTGCTACGGATGTTAGCTATCATAAAATTACTTTAGATAGTGGTTTAGAATGTTATAAATTTTATGGTATATATAGTTCATCAGGAATGAAATTTGAACATGTTGTGTTCTTTACTACTGAATGTACTTATGCTTTAACTTATCAGGCTGCAGAAACAGTATATGATGAAAATATTGATGAGATAAATCAATACTTGGAGTCGTTGACTGTACATTATTAAACAACTTGAATTATGTTGAAGAATTTGTTATAGTATACTAAATTATAAATAAGAATGAAAAAATTATGAAGTTGATAGAGAGAGCTAAATGACGGAAATGCTTAATGGATGATTTTGGATGCCCTTATTTGAGTCTTTTTAAAAGAAAGAACGTTAACTTGCGTTAAGAGTTATAAGCAAGCATATGATAAAGTGGATTGTCTCTATCATTTGCTTTTTTAATAAATGGAGGAAAACAATGAAAGTATTTAATACCCTTACTAACAAAAAAGAAGAATTTAAACCTATTGAAGAAGGAAAAGTTAGCATTTATATATGTGGACCTACGGTATATAATCATGCTCATATAGGTAATACTAGACCAATGATTGTATTTGATGTACTAAGAAGAACATTTGAATATTTAGGAAATGAAGTAACTTTTGTTTCTAACTTTACAGATGTAGATGATAAAATTATTAAAGCCGCTAAAGAAGAAGGTATTAGTGAAAAAGAATTAACAGATAAGTATATAAAAGCTTATAATGATATTCGTAAAAATCTTAATTTAGAAATGCCTACCTATACACCTCGTGTAACCGAAACAATGGGTCCAATTATTGATTTTATCGACACTTTAGTCAAAAAAGGTTATGCATATGAAGTAGATGGTGATGTTTATTTTAGAGTACCAATGATTAAAGAATATGGGATGCTTTCTGGTATAAAGGTAGAGGATTTGATTAATAATGCAAGTGAGCGTTTAGAAGATGCAGATAATGCTAAAAAAGAAAGCCCAACAGATTTTGCTTTATGGAAGAAAACAGATGAAGGTATTCGATTTGATAGCCCATGGTCAAAAGGCAGACCAGGATGGCATACTGAATGTGTGGTTATGATTAATGATATTTTTGAAAATGGTAAAATTGATATTCATGGTGGTGGGCAGGATTTAAAATTCCCTCATCATGAAAATGAGATTGCACAATCGATAGCTTATCATAATCATCCTATAGCTGATACTTGGATGCATAATCAAATGATTAATATTAATGGTGAAAAAATGTCTAAATCATTAGGTAATGTTGTTTGGGCAAAAGATGCTATTGAAAAATTAGGATGCAATGTGTTTAAGTGGTTGATGTTATCAACACATTATCGTAATCCATTGAATATGACTGATGATGTTATTGAAAATGTTAAAAAAGAGGTAGCAAAAGTTGAAAACACTTTGAAGCAAGCTTCATTATATATTCAATTAAATCATTTAAGTGGAAATGATTATAGAAAAGAAGTGGTTGATTTAATGGTTGAGGCTTTGAGTGATGATTTAAATACTTCATTAGCATTAAGCCGTATTCTCGATCAAGTAAAGGTTATGAATCAGGTTATGCGTGTAAGAGATAAAGACAATGTACTAATACTCATTGAATATAATACATTAATCAAGATGTTAGATGTCATGGGCTTTGTGCATGATACTGTAAAATTGAGTGATGAAGATATTGAATTATATAATCAATGGAATGAGTATAAACGAGCAAAGAATTTTGATGAAGCTGATAAATTAAGAAGTATTCTACAAGAAAAAGGTATTCTATGAAGCCAGAATTTATTAACCCTTTAACTCTTGCTTATCTTGGTGATGCAGTTTTTGAAGTTTATGTGAGAGAATATTTAATAGTTGAAAAAAATATTCTAAAACCTGATCCGTTGGCAAAAGAAGCTATTAATTATGTTAGTGCAAAAGCACATGCTAGTTTTATGCACGAAGCTTTAGCTAATAACTTATTGTCTGAAGAAGAAATAGCCATTTATAAACGTGGGCGTAATGCCAAGGTGAAACGTCACAATAAGAATTTTAATGTTTTAGAACATAATCAATCTTCAGGATTTGAATGTTTGATTGGTCATTTATATTTAGAAGGAAAACAAGAACGTATACAGGAAATATTTGAATATTTTAAGGAGTTTGTAGATAAGTGAAACAATATATATATGGTAAAAATACTGTTATGGAATCCTTAAAAGGGCAAAAACCAGTTTATGAGATTTATTTATTAAAAACAAATAATGACCAGAAACTTTTGAAAATTGCAAATTCAAAAAGAATTCCTATACATTATGTTGACAAAAAAGTCTTGGATAAAAAAGTCGGAAATGTTGTTCATCAAGGTATAGTGGCTTGTATAGAAGGTTATGATTATTTTGAATTAGATGATATAATTAATGATATTCCTAAGGATAAGCAGCCTTTACTTTTAATGCTTGATGGTTTAGAGGATCCACATAATTTAGGAGCAATTCTTAGAACGTGCGATGCATTAGAGGTGGATGGTGTCATTATTGGAAAAAATCGTAGTGTTGGATTAACGCCAACAGTGGCAAAAGTATCAACTGGTGCTATTGATTATGTTAAAGTTGCTCAAGTGACAAATTTATCTAGAACATTAGAAAAATTGCAAAAAAATGGCTTTTGGATTGTAGGTTGTGATTTGAATGAGTCGCAGGATTATCGTAAAGTAGATTATAATATGCCTTTGTGTATTGTGATTGGATCTGAAGGATTTGGAATATCTCGCTTAGTGAAATCTAAATGTGATATAAATGTTGTTTTACCAATGAAAGGACATGTTACTTCTCTGAATGCTTCAGTTGCAACAGCAGTTATTTTGTATCAGGTATACAATTCACGTCATCCTGTTGAATAGGAGAATGATATTATGGATAGTTATGGTAGTGATGAAGAACTCCTTTATCTAATGCGTTGTGGCTACGAAGAAGCGGAGACAATATTATATAAAAGATACTATCGTTTGATTTATTATTGGATTCATCCAATTGTTTCAACACATAATGATTTAGATTATAATGATTATGTACAAGTGGCAATGATGTATCTTTCTAATATATTTGACAGTTATCGTGATGATTGTCAAACGTCATTAAGACATTTTACCAAGCAAGCTATTGTTAAAAAAATGGTTTCTTCTTTAAGAAGAACATATGCAAAACAAATGAATGAAAATAATCCTTCCTTAAATAATTGGATTGATGATGAAAAAAGTTAAGATATGATGATGTGGTTGCTGATCCTAAATCATACTATCATCCTGAGAAAGCGCTGGCAGTTAAAGAAGCTTCTACACAATATTATACTGCAATGGATAAATTGGTTTCACAAGTAGAAAAAGAAGTTATAATATATTTAGAAGAAGGCTATAGTGAACAGGAAATATCTGAAATTATGAATATTAATATAAAAAGCGTTTATAATGCTGTTTATCGTTTTAAGAAGAAGAAATCCTCCATTGACGATTTAACATAAATATGTTAAATTATATCGGAGGAGTGATGGACATGAAACAAAAAGTTATTTTAGTATGCAGTGAATGTTTATCACGCAATTATTCAATAGTAAAAAATAAGCGTACAAATGTTGAGAGACTTGAACTTAGAAAATATTGTAAAAAATGTAATAAACATACATTACATAGAGAAACAAAATAGGAGGTCATTATGAAGTTAAGAGAATGGTGCTCTTTAAAGGGCATACGACAAGAGATTAAAAATATACATTGGTTAACAAAAAAAGAATTAGCTTATAATTCTTTTGTGGTGCTGGTGTTTTGCTTTTTGTTTGGTGTATACTTTTATTTAAGTGATGCAATTATAGCATTTATTTTGAGAACATTGGGGATGAATTAGTATGGCTGAAAATGAAAATGTTGAACATGCTGGGACAAGTTTTAATGAAGGTAGACGTTGGTATGTTGTTAATACTTATTCAGGGCATGAAAATAAAGTAAAAGAAAATTTGATTAAACATGTTGAATCTATGGGGCTTCAAGATGTTTTATTTAATATAGTTATTCCAGAAACTGTAGAAACAGTTATAGAAACGAAAAAGAAAAAAGATGGTACTGAAGTCACCAAAAAAGTTAATAAGGTGAAAAACTTATGGCCAGGCTATGTATTGGTTGAAATGATTATGACAGATGAAGCGTGGTATATTGTTCGTAATACATCTGGCGTTACTGGATTTATTGGCTCATCTGGTGGTGGTAAAAAACCTTTCCCTGTTGCACAGGAGGAAATCGAGCCGATTTTAAAAATGATGGGTATATCTTCAGGTATTAAAATCGATTTTAAAGTAGGCGATCGTGTAAAGATTGTGTCTGGACCTTGGGTAGATAAAACTGGTAGAGTTCAAAGCATTGATAAAGAAAAGGAAATTGCTAATCTTCTTTTAGATCAGATGAATGCTACAATGGAAATTGATTTATTACAATTAGAGAAAATAGATTAAGTCAGAAATTTCTGACTTTTTTTATAAAATACTTGCATTCATCGATTATTTGTGTATAATAATTAATCGACGCAGAATGTGTTTTGTGTGGGAGGGTTGACTGCCCTATACCACAACACGGACAAATATTATAGGAGGTGTGTCGCGTGAGTAAGAAAGTCACAAGAGTCATGAAGATTCAATTTAAGGCTGGACAAGCCAGACCTGGACCTGCATTAGCTGGTGCTGGTATTCAAATGCCTAAGTTCTGTTCTGCTTTTAACGATCAAACAAAGGATCGTATGGGAGAAACAGTACCAGTTGTTTTAACAGTTTATGAAGATAAGAGCTTTGATTTTGTATTAAAGACTGCT
This sequence comes from Erysipelotrichaceae bacterium, assembly GCA_021201315.1. Classification (GTDB taxonomy): domain Bacteria; phylum Bacillota_I; class Bacilli_A; order Erysipelotrichales; family Coprobacillaceae; genus JAJQDJ01. The sequence continues at coordinate 14,742 of JAJQFG010000073.1, read as the reverse complement.
CCAGCTGCTGAAATGATTTTGAAGGCATGTGGTATTAGTAAAGGTGCAAGTGATTCAAAACAAACAGTTGCTACATTATCAGCTGACAAATTGAAAGAAATAGCTGAATACAAAATGCCTGATTTGAATGCAAATGACATTGAAGGTGCAATGAGAATTATTGCAGGTACTGCAAGAAACATGGGTATTAAAGTTGAAGGCTTAGATGCCTAATTCAAGAGAGGAGAATAAAAATGGCTAAAAGATCAAAGAAACATCAGGAAGCTGCTGCTCTTATTGAAAAAGGTAAAGTATACCCAGTTGATGAAGCAGTTGCTTTAGTGAAGAAAACAAATGTTGCAAAGTTTGATGCTAGTGTGGATGTTGTATTTAGATTAGGATTAGATACAAGACATGCAGATCAACAATTACGTGGGGCAGTAGTATTGCCTTATGGTACAGGTAAATCTAAAAAGGTATTAGTTGTTACTCAAGGAGCTAAAGTTGAAGAGGCTAAGGCTGCTGGAGCTGATATCGTAGGTGGAGATGAAATCTTAGAAGAAATCCAAAAAGGTTGGTTGGATTTTGAAGTTATGATTGCTACACCTGATATGATGCCTAAACTTGGTAAATTAGGTCGTATTTTGGGACCAAAAGGGTTAATGCCTAACCCTAAAACAGGAACGGTAACACAAGATATTGCAAAAACTGTTCAAGAAACTAAGGCAGGTAAAGTTACTTATCGTACAGATAAAGCAGGAAATGTTCATGTACCAATCGGTCGTGTTTCATTTGAAGATGAAAAACTTGTTGAAAACTTTAAAACAGTTTATAATTTAATTGTTAGATTAAAACCATCTTCTGCTAAAGGGACTTATATGAAGAATGTAGTTATTTCTACAACTATGGGTCCTGGTGTAAAGGTAAGTTTATAAAATTGGCGCAATCAATATACCGTAGACAGTAACCGGGAAACCTTAATTTGTTACCGAGGTGATATTGTCAAGACAAATTGACAAAACTCCCTCGTTGGGAGTTTTTTAACGGATATATTGTTGCATATAAAAATTTAATAGGAGGTGTAACAATGTCAAAAGAGATTTTGGAGGCAAAACAAAAAGTTGTAGATGAGATTTCAGAGAATATAAAAGGTTCTCAATCTACTATCGTCGCTGAATATCGTGGTTTGAATGTTGCAGAAATGACTGAACTTCGTCGAGCTTTAAGAGCAGAGAATGTTGGATTTAAGATTTATAAAAACAAACTTGTTCAAAGGGCTTTAGATGATGCTAACATGAGTGAATTGGATGCCTATTTAACTGGGCCTAATGCAATTGCATTCGGGCATGAAGATGCTGTAGCCCCTGCTAGAGTTTTAGCGGATTTTTCTAAGAAACATCCTGATTTACAAATTAAAGCAGGTTATGTTGAAGGTAAATTCTTGGCTCAAGAAGAAGTAATGGCTGTAGCTAAGTTACCAAACCGTGATGGTATGTATTCTATGTTATTGGCATGTTTGAAAGAACCGGTTGCTAAAGTGGCAAGAGCTGTTAAAGCTGTTGCTGATGCTAAAGAGGAAGGCAGAATTCCTGAAACTGTTGAAGTTGCAACTGAAGAAGTAGTAAGTGAAGCAGTAGAAACTGCTGCTGAATAAAATAATTTGGAGGAAAGAAAAATGGCAAAATTAACGCATGAAGATATTTTAGCTTATTTAGAAGAAGCTACAATTTTAGAATTAAATGATTTAGTAAAAGCAATTGAAGAAAAATTTGATGTTACTGCTGCTGCACCTGTTATGGTAGCTGGTGGAGCTAGTGATGATGCTGAAGATGCGGCTCCTGCTAATGTAACTGTTACATTAACAGAAGTTGGTCCTACTAAAGTTAAAGTTATCAAAGTTGTAAGAGAAATTACAGGATTAGGTTTAGTTGATGCTAAAGGTTTAGTAGACAAGGCTCCTGTAGAAATTAAGAAAGATATTCCTGCAGAAGAAGGACAAAAATTAAAAGAACAATTAGAAGAAGCTGGAGCAGTTGTAGAAGTAAAATAATTGTTATTATGAAGCCCTTTATGGGGCTTCTTTCTTTATATAAAAGGAGTATGAATGACACACTATTATACAGATAATTCTTTATTGGAATCGAATAAAGTTAAAATAAAATTCAATTATTTAAATCATCATATAACTTATATAAGTGATATTGGTGTATTTTCTAAAGAACGCGTTGATTATGGATCTAGGGTTTTGTTAGAAAATATTTCATTGAGCAATGAACAAGCTTTATTAGACGTCGGGTGCGGATATGGTACACTTGGAATCGCTCTTAAATATGTTTATCCATCTTTGAATGTAGAAATGATAGATATAAATAATCGAGCAGTAAGCTTGGCTAATGAGTCTATTGCGTATAATCATTTGAGTAATATTGTTGCTTATGAAAGTGATATTTATGAAAATGTTAAGAATAGTTTTGATGTCATTGTCTCTAATCCACCAATTCGTGCAGGTAAAAAAGTGGTTTTTCAAATTCTTGAAGAAGCCTATAATTATTTAAATGATACTGGTGAATTATGGATTGTTATTCAAAAAAAGCAAGGAGCACCTTCTGCTCAAAAGAAAATGAAAGAAATTTTTGGTAATTGTGAAATAGTAAAAAGAGATAAAGGATATTATATTTTAAAATCGAAAAAATGACGCTGTTTTTAGTAAAATTAGGTATTGACAACCCACTAGCACTATGCTAGTATAATAAAATGCCTAATCATGTACAGAAGGCAGTGTTTTTTGACGTGCTTTTAGAATGATAGAGATAATTGATAAGGAGTGAAGCGGACTTGGATAAGAATGTAACTCAAGCAAAAAGTCGTATTAATCGTCGTAATTATTCGAGAATTAGTGGTTCATTGGAACTACCAAATCTAGTAGAAATTCAAACAAATTCTTACAAATGGTTTAAAGAAGAAGGGATAAAGGAAGTTTATAATGATATTTTTCCTATTACTTCTCATAATGGTGCATTAACTTTAGAATTTGTTGATTGTTATTTTGATCAACCTAAATATACAATTGATGAAGCTAAAGAACGTGATGTAAATTATTCAGCACCAATACGAACAACTCTTCGCCTCGTCAATAACGGGACAGGAGAAATTAAAGAAAATGAAGTATTTATGGGTGATTTCCCATTAATGACAGATTCTGGGACATTTGTTATTAATGGTGCAGAACGTGTTATTGTTTCACAGTTAGTACGTTCCCCAGGTGCCTATTTTGACACAATGGTTGATAAGAGCGGTAAAATTGTCTTTACTGGAAGTATGATTCCTTCAAGAGGAACATGGTTAGAATTTGAAAATGATGCCAAAGATGTCTTAAATGTGCGTATTGATCGTACACGTAAGATTCCAGGAACTGTTTTACTTCGTGCTTTAGGTATTAGCAGTGATGAAGATATTATTGATCTTTTTGGTGAACATCAATTCTTAAGAAATACTTTTGAAAAGGATAATACTACTGATACTGATTCTGCTTTAATTGAAATCTACAATAAGTTAAGACCTGGAGAACCTGCTACTTTAGAAGGAGCTAATAATCTTTTATATACAAGATTTTTTGATCCTAAACGATATGATTTAGCAAGAGCTGGACGTTTTAAATTAGGAAAAAAATTAAGTTTATTAGATCGTATTACTAATCGTGTTTTAGCACAAGATGTAGTTGATGTTGATGGTAATGTGGTTATGAAAGAGGGAACATTATTAACTAAAGATAAAGTTGATCAATTAGAGCCAATATTTAAAGCAGGAGCGCATGTTAAAGAAATACAAACTAATGAATATTTAAGATCTACTGCACGCATTCAAGTGTTAGAAGTATATACAAATGAAACAAAAGCTAAAAAGATGCGTGTTATAGGAACAGATTTATCATTAGATTGCAAATATATTACTATCTCTGATATGATTGCTGCTTATTCATATGTATTAAATTTAGTTGATATTTTTGATTCATTAGATTTAGCTAATGATGATAGAGTTAGCTTAATGAGTCGAATTGGTTTATTAGATGATATTGATCATTTAGGAAATAGACGTGTGAGATCTGTTGGTGAATTGATTCAAAATCAATTTAGAATTGGATTAACAAGAATGGAACGTGTTGTTAAGGAAAGAATGTCCTTGACAGAAACAGATAATGTAACACCAGCTTCTCTTACTAATATTAAACCATTAACAGCTGCTATGAAAGAATTTTTCTCATCATCACAATTATCTCAGTTTATGGATCAGATTAATCCATTAGCAGAATTAACGAATAAACGTCGTTTATCAGCATTAGGTCCTGGTGGACTTTCAAGAGATCGTGCTGGTTACGAAGTTCGTGATGTCCATCCATCTCACTATGGTCGTATTTGTCCAATTGAAACACCTGAAGGTCCAAACATTGGATTGATATCAACATTGGCGTCATATGCTAAAATAAATAAATATGGTTTTATTGAAACACCATATCGTAAAGTTAATAATACAATAATTGATGAAAATGATATTCGCTATTTAACTGCTGATGAAGAAAAAAATTACGTCATTGCTCAAGCTAAGGTCACAATAGGTCCAAATGGAGAAATCTTAGACGAACAAGTTATTGCTCGTCATTTGGGTGAAAACATCATGGCTAAACCAGAAGAAGTTGATTTTATTGATATTTCACCAAAGCAGATTGTTTCAGTAGCTACTTCTTGTATTCCTTTCTTGGAAAATGATGATGCTACTCGTGCCTTAATGGGTGCCAACATGCAACGTCAGGCTGTACCATTACTAAATCCACATACGCCTTATGTTGGAACAGGTATGGAATATCAGGCTGCTAGAGATTCAGGAGCTGCTGTAGTAGCAAAAGGTAGTGGAGTTGTAAAATACGTAGATGCTAAAAAAATAATTGTACAGGAAGAAGACGGAGAACGTAGATATAAACTTACAAAATTTGCAATTTCAAATGCTGGTACATGTATTAATCATAAGCCAATTGTTAAAGTTGGCGATCATGTAGTTAAGGGTGAAATTTTAGCTGATGGTCCTTCAATGGAACAAGGTGAATTAGCCCTTGGACAAAATGTATTAGTAGGATTTATGACATGGAATGGTTACAATTATGAAGATGCTGTTATTATGTCAGAAAGATTGGTGAAAGAAGATGTTTATACATCTATTCATATTGAAGAATATAGTATTGAATGTCGTGATACAAAATTAGGTCCTGAAGAAATTACACGTGATATTCCAAATGTTGGTGAAGAAGCACGTAAGTACTTAAATAGTGAAGGTATCATTATGATTGGTGCGGAAGTTAAAGAAGGCGATATTCTAGTTGGTAAAGTAACACCTAAGGGTCAAGCTGAATTGTCTGCTGAAGAAAAACTTTTATTGGCTATATTTGGTGAAAAATCAAGAGAAGTTAAGGATAATTCTTTACGTGTTCCTCATGGTGGTGCTGGTATTGTTCATGATATTAAGGTTTTTGAAAGAAAAAAAGATGAAAAGAATGACGATTTACAGCCAGGTGTTAATAAAGTCGTTAAAGTATATATTGTTCAAAAACGTAAAATTTCTGAAGGGGATAAGATGTCTGGTAGACATGGTAATAAAGGTGTTATTTCTAAAATATTACCAATTGAAGATATGCCTCACTTAGAGGATGGTACACCATTAGATATTATGTTGAATCCATTAGGTATTCCTTCTCGTATGAATATCGGACAGGTTATGGAAATGCATTTAGGTTATGCTGCAAGAGAAATGAATCAATATTTTGCGACTCCAGCCTTTGATGGTATCAGTGCAAAAGATTTAGAGGATATTATGGCTGAAGCTGGTATGCCTAGTGATGGTAAACAACTTGTGATAGATGGACGTACAGGCGAATATTTTGATTCAAAGATTTCGGTTGGCGTTATGTATATGATTAAATTGGCTCACATGGTTGATGATAAATTACATGCGCGTAGTGTTGGTCCATATTCATTAGTAACACAACAACCATTAGGTGGTAAAGCTCAAAATGGTGGTCAAAGATTTGGTGAAATGGAAGTTTGGGCACTAGAGGCATATGGTGCTGCATATACGTTACGTGAAATATTAACAGTTAAATCAGATGATGTTGTTGGTCGTGTAAAAACATATGAAGCTATTGTTAAAGGACAAAAGATGCCTGAGCCAGGTATTCCTGAATCATTCAGAGTTCTTACAAAAGAATTACAAGCATTAGCTTTGGATGTACGTTTATTAGATGATGAAGGAAACGAAATCGATGAGAGAAAGATTGAAGATGAAGAAAGACGTTTTCCAACTTCAGATAGAATGTCAGAATCAGCTAAAGAAACTAATAATATAACTGAAGAAACTAGTGAAGATGCTAGTAAAGAAACTGATGATACTTTAACTCAATTAATGGATAATCTTTTAGATGATGAATCCGATGAAAATAATGAATCATTTGATGATATAGAAGAAGATGATATTGATGAAGAATTCAGCGATATCATCGATGATGAAGAATAGGAGGATGCATGGATGAGTGATGTAAATAATTTTTCAGCAATCCAAATTGGATTAGCTTCTCCAGATAAAATTCGTCAGTGGTCTTATGGTGAAGTTAAGAAACCAGAGACTATTAATTATCGTTCCCAAAAGCCTGAAAAAGACGGTTTGTTTTGTGAAAAAATATTCGGTCCTTCTAAAGATTGGGAATGTAGTTGTGGTAAATATAAAAAAGTAAGATATAAGGGTGTTATTTGTGATAGATGTGGCGTAGAGGTTACAAAATCTTCAGTACGTCGTGAACGTATGGGACATATTGAACTTGCAACACCAGTAGCACATATTTGGTATTTAAAAGGTATTCCATCAAGAATGGGACTTATATTAGATATGTCTGCTAAACAATTAGAAGAAATTATTTACTTTGTTTCTTATGTTGTTACTGATAAAGGTAGTACGCCTTTAGAATATAAGCAAGTCTTATCAGAAAGAGATTATCGTAATTGCCGTGAAAAATTTGGTAGATCATTTGAAGCTAAAACTGGTGCTGAAGCAGTAAAAATGCTTTTGCAAAAAGTTGATCTTGATGAAGAATTTGAAAATGTTAATAAAGAATTGAAAAATGCTTCTGGTCAAAGACGTACTAAATTATTAAAACGTTTGGAAGCTATTGAAGCCTTTAGAACTTCAGATAATGAACCTGAATGGATGATTCTGGATGTTTTACCTGTTATCCCACCTGATTTAAGACCGATGTTACAATTAGATGGTGGGCGTTTTGCAACAAGTGATTTGAACGATTTATATCGTCGTGTTATAACACGTAATAATCGTTTGAAGAAGTTATTAGAATTGGGAACGCCATCTATCATTGTACAAAATGAAAAACGTATGCTACAAGAAGCAGTTGATGCTTTAATAGACAATGGACGTCGTTCTAAAGCTATTACTGGTGCTGGTGGTAGACCATTAAAATCATTAAGCCATACTTTGAAAGGTAAACAAGGTCGTTTCCGTCAAAACCTACTTGGTAAACGTGTGGATTATTCAGGACGTTCTGTTATTGCAGTTGGTCCAGATTTAAAGATGTATCAATGTGGTATTCCTCGTGAAATGGCATTGAACTTATTTAAACCATTTGTTATTTGTGGTTTAGTAAAAGAACAAATTGCTACAAATATCAAGGCTGCAGAGAGACTTATTGAAAAAATGGATGATAGTATCTGGCCTGTTGTAGAACAAGTTATTAAAGAACATCCAGTATTATTGAATCGTGCTCCTACACTACATAGATTAGGTATTCAAGCATTTGAACCTAAACTTGTAGAAGGGCGAGCTATCCGATTACATCCATTGGTAACTCCAGCTTTCAATGCTGATTTTGATGGTGATCAGATGGCTGTCCATGTACCATTGGGCGAAGAAGCTATTCAAGAAGCGCGTCAATTAATGTTAGGTTCAAGTAATATCTTAGGACCTAAGGATGGTAAACCAATCGTTACACCTTCTCAGGATATGGTGTTGGGTAATTATTATTTAACATTAGAAGAAGCTGGCAAGATTGGTGAAGGTAGTGTATTTAGTGATATTAATGAAGTAGAAATGGCATATGCTGCTAAAACGGTTCATTTGCATACACGTGTGGCTATTCGTGGTAAATCATTGAATAACAATACATTTACAGAAGAACAAAATAATTCATATTTAATTACAAGTGTAGGTAAAATTATCTTTAATCAAATTTTTGATGGTAATTTCCCATATATTAATGATCCTAGTAAGGAAAATCTTGAAGCTACACCTGATAAATATTTTGTTCCAATGGGAACAGATATTAAAGCTCACATTGCAGCTCAACCAATAATTATGCCTTTAGGTAAAAAAGCTTTAGGTAATATTATTGATGAAGCATTTAAATTAAATAAAACAACTGAAATTACTGCAATGTTAGATAGAATGAAAGATCAAGGTTTCTATTACTCTACAATTGCAGGTATTACGGTTTCTATTTCAGATATACAAGTGCCACAAGATAAATATGTCTTATTTGATAAAGCAGACGAACAACTTGAAGTTATTAAAAATTTATATCGTAAAGGTAAAATTACAGATGAAGAAAGACATAATATAGTTATTAAACTATGGAGTGATGTTAAGGATCAAGTTGAAGGTGTTGTTAAGGAAGAATTTGAATCTGATCGTAATAATCCAATTTTCATCATGTCGGATTCTGGTGCACGTGGTAATATTTCTAACTTTACTCAATTGGTTGGTATGCGTGGATTGATGTCTAATCCTAAGGGTGAAACTATTGAGTTGCCTATTAAATCTTCATTTAGAGAAGGATTGACTGCGTCAGAATTCTTTATCTCAACTCACGGTGCCCGTAAAGGTTCTACAGATACAGCTTTGAAAACTGCAGACTCTGGTTATTTAACTAGACGTTTAGTTGATGTATCTCAAGAGGTAAGAATTACAGAAGAAGATTGCCATACGGATAGAGGATTTAAAGTTACTGAATTAGTAAATACAGCTGATAATTCTGTTATTGTTCCATTATATGATAGATTGGTTGGTCGTTATTCTTTAAAAGATATTATTCATCCACAAACTGGGGAAGTTATAGTTCATGCTAATGAAATTATGGATGAAATTTCAGCAAAAGAAGTTACTGATGCTGGTATTACTGAAGTGGAAATTCGCTCTATCTTCGGTTGCAAAGCTAAAAACGGTATTTGCTGTAAGTGTTATGGACGTAATTTAGCAACTGGTGAAGAAGTTGAATATGGTGAGGCTGTTGGTATTATGGCTGCTCAATCTATCGGCGAACCTGGTACTCAGTTAACAATGCGTACTTTCCACCAAGGTGGTGTTGCAGGTGGTGAAGATATCACTCAAGGTTTACCTCGTATTCAAGAATTATTTGAAGCTAGAAACCCTAAAGGTAAGGCGTATATTTCTGAAATCGAAGGTGAAGTTTCTAATATTATTGATAATAACGGACGTTTTGAAGTTGTGATTTCAAATGCATTAGAAACAAAGAGCTATTTAACACCATATGATGCTAAATTAACAGTTACTGTAGGTGATGAAGTTAACATTGGTGATCCAATTACAAAAGGTTCAATAGATCCTAAAGAATTATTGGCAGTTGCTGATGTGGAAGCAGTGGAAAATTATATATTAAGAGAAGTTCAGGAAGTTTATCGTATGCAAGGTATCGAAATTTCTGATAAACATATTGAAATTATTATTCATCAAATGTTGAAGAAAATTAAAGTTATTGAAGGTGGAGATACAGGAGCATTACCTGGTACACATGTGACTATTCAGCAATTCACTGAACTTAACAAAGAAGCTTTACGTGATGGAAAGCACCCTGCAGTTGGTAGTCCAATCTTGTTAGGTATCACAAAAGCTGCCTTAGAAACTGATTCTTGGTTATCAGCAGCATCATTCCAAGAAACAACTAAAATATTGACGGATGCCTCTATTAAAGGTAAAGTTGATCATTTAAATGGTCTAAAAGAAAACGTCATTATTGGTCATTTGATTCCTGCTGGAACTGGTTTAAGAGGACCATTGAAGTCTCCTGAAACAATTGCTAAGGAAGAAGAAGAGGCTCGCAAAAAATTGGAACTTGATGAAGCTGAACGCATGGATGCTCAAGTAATAACTGATAATTTAGTTAATTGTGAGGCTAGTGAAGAATTTACAAGCGAAGAAGCAGAATAATCTGCTTCTTTTTTTATAAAAAAATAAAAATAAATTGACAAGTATTTTTATATATGTTATAAATACTGAGGTGCCCTTTTTGGGCATAGAAATTTCGGTGAAATTTGAAACACCCGGAATTGTGTGTTAAGTTAAGAAAGGAGAAAGACATGCCTACAATTAATCAATTAGTTAGAAAAGGACGTAGTGAAAAAACATCTAAATCAAAATCACCAGCGTTAAATAGAGGTTATAACTCTTTAGCAAAGAAATCAACAAACTTGAGTTCACCTCAAAAGCGTGGTGTTTGTACACGTGTGGCTACTATGACACCAAAGAAACCTAACTCTGCTTTACGTAAATATGCCCGTGTTCGTTTATCAAACGGTATGGAAGTAACTGCATATATTCCAGGTATTGGTCATAACTTGCAGGAACACAGTGTTGTGTTGATTCGTGGCGGACGTGTTAAGGACTTGCCAGGGGTTCGTTATCATATTATTCGTGGTACAATGGACTGTGCAGGTGTTAAAGATCGTAAGCAAGGACGCTCATTATATGGAGCTAAAAAGCCTAAAAAATAAAAGATAGGAGGAAAATTAGATGTCTAGAAAAGGACGTGCAGAAAAAAGAGAAGTACTACCTGATCCAATTTATAATTCCAAGGTGGTTACCAAATTAATTAATAACATCATGCTTGATGGAAAAAAAGATATTGCGCAAAACATCTTATATGAGGCATTTGAAAAAATAGAAGCCAAAACTGGTGAACCAGCAATGGAAGTATTTGATAAAGCTATTAATAACATCATGCCTGTTCTTGAATTAAAAGCAAGACGTGTTGGTGGAGCTAACTATCAAGTACCAGTTGAAGTATCACCTGAAAGAAGAATGACATTAGGATTGAGATGGTTAACAAATTATTCTCGTTTAAGAAATGAAAAGACAATGGTTGATCGTTTAGCTAATGAAATTATGGATGCTGCTAATGGTACAGGTGCTTCTGTAAAGAAGAAAGAAGATACTCATAAAATGGCTGAAGCTAATAAAGCTTTCGCTCATTTCCGTTGGTAATTATTTAGAAATTTATTTTGAAAGGAGAAAATTATGGCTCGTGAATTTTCGTTAGAAAAAACTCGTAATATTGGAATCATGGCACATATCGATGCTGGTAAAACAACTGCAACAGAACGTATTCTATATTACACTGGTCGAATTCATAAAATTGGTGAAACACATGATGGTGCTTCACAAATGGACTGGATGGAACAAGAGCAGGAACGTGGTATTACAATTACATCAGCAGCTACAACGGCTCACTGGAATGGATACCGTGTCAATATTATTGATACTCCAGGCCATGTTGACTTTACTGTTGAAGTAGAACGTTCTTTACGTGTACTTGATGGTGCAGTTACTATACTTGACTCTAAAGCTGGTGTTGAACCTCAAACAGAAACTGTTTGGCGTCAAGCTACAACTTATGGTGTGCCTCGTATTGTTTTCTGTAATAAAATGGATGCCACTGGAGCAGACTTTATTATGTCATTAGAATCTATTGGTAAAAGATTGGGTGCTAACGCTGTTGCATTGCAATTGCCTATTGGAGCTGAAGATACTTTTGAAGGTGTCATTGACTTAATCAAGATGCAAGCTATTTACTTCAAAGGCAACAAAGGGGAAGAAGTTGTTTATGGTGAAATTCCTGATGATCTAAAAGATCAAGCTGAAGAATATCGCGAAAAAATGATTGAACAAGCTGCATCATTTGATGATGATTTAATGATGAAAGTCTTAGAAGAAGAGGAAGTTACTGAAGAAGAAATTAAAGCTGCTATTCGTAAAGGTACATTAGCTGTTGAATTGTTCCCAGTACTTTGCGGTTCTGCATATAAAGACAAAGGTGTACAACCAATGCTAGATGCAGTTATTGATTATTTACCAGCTCCTACAGATATTCCATCTATTAAAGGTGAAGATGAAGATGGAAACGAAGTTGCTAGACATGCTAGTGATGATGAACCATTTGCTGCTTTAGCATTTAAGATTATGACAGACCCATTTGTTGGAAAGCTAACATTCTTCCGTGTATATTCAGGACATATTTCTTCAGGATCTTATGTATTAAATTCGACAAAAGATAAGAAAGAACGTTTAGGTCGTATCTTACAAATGCATGCTAATACTCGAAAAGAAATTAGCGAAGTATATGCTGGTGATATCGCTGCAGCTGTTGGTTTTAAAAATACAACAACTGGGGATACTATTTGTGATGAAAACAATTTTGTTATCTTAGAGAAAATGGAATTCCCTGAACCTGTTATTGAATTAGCTATTGAACCAAAAACAAAACAAGACCAAGATAAATTAAGTAATGGTTTATCTAAACTAGCAGAAGAAGATCCAACTTTTAGAGTTTCTACAAATGCTGAAACTGGTGATACTATTATTGCTGGTATGGGTGAATTACACTTGGATGTTATCGTTGATCGTTTAAGAAGAGAATTTAAAGTTGAAGCTAATGTAGGTGCTCCACAAGTAGCTTATCGTGAAACTATTAGAAAGGCAGCTGATTGTGAAGGTAAATTTATTAGACAATCTGGTGGTCGTGGTCAATATGGTCACGTATGGATTAAATTTGAACCTAATGAAGGTAAAGGATTTGAATTCGTTGATGCTGTTGTAGGTGGAACTGTTCCTAGAGAATATATTGGTCCAGTAAAGGCTGGTTTGGAAGAAGCATTAAATAATGGTATGATTGCTGGATATCCAGTATTAGATATTAAAGCTACATTATTTGATGGTTCTTACCATGATGTCGATTCATCAGAAACAGCGTTCAAGGTTGCTGCAAGTTTGGCTTTAAAAGAAGCAGGTAAGAAATGTGATCCAGTAATTCTTGAACCAATTATGGCTGTTGAAGTTGTTGCACCTAATGAATATTTAGGTAGCGTTATGGGAGATATTTCATCTCGCCGTGGTATGATCGATGGACAAGAAGAAAGAGGAAACGCTATTGTTGTTCAAGCAAGTGTACCTTTATCTGAAATGTTTGGTTATGCTACAGATTTAAGATCATTTACGCAAGGTAGAGGAAATTATACAATGCAATTTGATCGTTATGAACAAGTACCAAAATCAATCAAGGAAGAAATTATTAAGAAAAATGGTGGAAATAATTAATTCTACTTTAAGTATTGCAATTTTGGTTTAAATCATTTAGAATGTATATTGAAATTTAGAAAAATTATAGGAGGAAGCTTATAAATGGCTAAAGAAAAATTTGACCGCTCTAAAGCGCACGTTAATATTGGAACTATTGGGCACGTTGACCATGGAAAAACTACTTTAACAGCTGCAATTACAAAAGTATTAGCTGCTGAAGGTAAAGCTAAAGAAATGGCTTTCGATGCAATCGATGCTGCACCTGAAGAAAAAGAACGTGGTATTACTATCAATACTGCACACGTTGAATATTCAACTGAAACTCGTCACTATGCACATGTTGACTGTCCAGGTCATGCTGATTACATCAAAAATATGATAACTGGTGCAGCACAAATGGATGGTGCTATCTTAGTAGTTGCTGCTACTGATGGACCTATGCCTCAAACAAGAGAACATATCTTATTATCTCGTCAAGTAGGTGTACCTTACATTGTTGTATTCCTAAATAAATGTGATATGGTTGATGATGATGAATTATTAGACTTAGTAGAAATGGAAGTTCGTGAATTATTAGATGAATATGATTTCCCTGGTGATGACACACCTATTATTCGTGGATCTGCATTAAAAGCATTAGAAGGAGATCCAGAATGGACACCTGCTATTCATGAATTATTAGATACTATTGATACTTATATTCCTACACCAGTTCGTGATACTGATAAACCATTCTTAATGCCAGTTGAAGATGTATTTACAATCACTGGTCGTGGTACAGTTGCTACTGGACGTGTTGAAAGAGGTATGTTAAAGATGAATGACCCTCTTGAAATCGTGGGTATTCATGAAACTCAAACAACAGTTGCTACTGGTATCGAAATGTTCCGTAAATTATTAGACTTCGCTGAAGCTGGTGACAACGTTGGTGTATTATTAAGAGGTATCAACAGAGATCAAATTCAACGTGGACAAGTATTGGCTAAACCTGGTTCAGTGCATCCACATACAAAATTTAAGTCTCAAGTTTATATCTTATCAAAAGAAGAAGGTGGACGTCATACTCCATTCTTCGCAAACTACAGACCACAATTCTATTTCAGAACTACTGATATCACTGGTGTAATTTCTTTACCTGAAGATACAGAAATGGTTATGCCTGGTGATAACGTAGAATTAACGGTAGAATTAATTGCTCCTATCGCTATCGAAAACGGAACAAAGTTCTCTATTCGTGAAGGTGGTAGAACAGTTGGTGCTGGTAACGTTTCAGAAGTTATCGAATAATTAACTATGGTAATTCAAAATAATTTGGGGTTGCAAAGATTTTAATTATCAAATTAGATG
>JAJQFG010000012.1 GCA_021201315.1 Erysipelotrichaceae bacterium | reverse complement strand
AGTATAATTACCTATACTGCCTAGTACTTGGCTTACCCATTAGCGAGTAAGATCCATTAAAGAATGCTATCCTTTTAAACTTGATATTCAAAGAACTGATTCAGGTGAACTCATCACCAATGAACAAGATCAATTTAACGAATACAAACAAAAAATGATTCAAACTTTTAAAATAAGCAATCAATTATTTGAAATAGATGATTTAACCAATTCAGTATCTAATACAATAGATATTTATGAAGCAAATAATACAGTTTATATAGTATCTACTTATCTTCAAGGAGAAACTTTAAGTTATGATAATGTTCATTCAATTAAAGAATGTATATCTATTATTAAAAGCACAGCTAAAGCTATTCTAAAAATACATAATCATGGTTATCTTTATTTAGATATTAAACCAGAAAATATCTATATCCTAGAAGGAACAACAGAAATTATACAATTATTTGATTTCGATTCATTAATACCTATCAATCAATTAAATGAAGATTTTAAGATATCTTATACGAAAGGCTTTGCCCCACTAGAACAACAATTAGGACAAATAAAACGTATAGGTAAATATAGTGATGTTTATGGTATTGGTTCATTATTATTTTATCTATTATTTAAAAGAACACCAACTGCTTTAGATTGTGATTATGGAGCTATATATGATTATCGTTTATCGCAATTTGATATACATCATTATCAAGATTATTTATTTTATGAATTAACTGATTTTTTTCATAAAACATTAGCGAATTATTATCCTGATCGTTATCAGGATATAAGTCAATTGATATTAAAACTTGATAAAATAGAAAAATATGCTGATCAAACTATACCATTTATCATATCATCTTCTATTTCTAAACCATCATTATTGATTGGTAGAGATAAGGAATTACAACAATTGGATCATTATATGCAAGATCAAAATAATTGTTTATTTCTTGTAGGTATGGGTGGTATTGGTAAGAGTAGTCTTGTGAAAGAGTATGTATCTATTAATCGTAGTAAATTTGATAGTGTGATTTATGTAGATTATAGTATGTATGATTCGATGCAAGATTTGATTATTGATGATTATTATATATCGATTAATTCGATTCATAAATTAGATGAAGAAACAAATAATGAATACTATCAACGTAAGTTACATGCTTTGCGTTTATTAGTAACTAATAAAAATATCTTACTAGTTATAGATAATTATAGCTTTCATAATGATTTGAAAGATATTATTCAACTTCAATGGAAGATTATATTCATATCTAGGCAAAAGATACCAATATCTAATCATCCAACATTGTATTTAAATGAAATAGATCATTCATACCTTTTTGTTTTATTTCAGTATTACTTAGGAAGACAAATCAATGATAATGAAAATATCTATTTAAATAACATTATTGATAAAATACAAGGACATACTTTAGTATTAGAATTACTTGCTAGACAAATAGCAGCTAGTTATATATCTATTGAAGAAGCATCACAGTTAGTTGATCAATATGGGCTTTCTCATATAACAAGTGAAAAGATAGATTACAGTAAAGATGAAACCTATTATTATGATACTATAGAAAATATGATTTCAGTTTTATTTGATATGAGTTCATTATCTCAATCTAAGAAAATGATTCTTAAAATTCTATCTTTATTTCATTATATTGATATTCATATATTTTCTAATATGTTGGAATTAGAAAATAAGAATAATATTAATGAATTAATAAAAGAAGGGTGGATGAATATTGATGATATGAATTTATCCATGCATCCTGTTATTAAGGAAGTTGTATCAAAGTGGGATTGGACATTACATCAAGATTCTTTAAATAGGACTTATCAATATCTTATTGAACAGTTAGAGGACAATGAATATAAGGAAGGAAAATATAAAATAGTCCAGACTTATGTTTTATTAGCTAAAGATGTTTTAGAGAGTATTCATGAAGATACTTATGAAGCTATTTTATTGATGTATCATTTAATCATTAATATAGCTCGTAATCAGGAAGAATATATCCTTTTAAAAGCTAATCAAGTATTACAATATCCACAATACTTAAAACCTGAATATATCATGAATATATATGAAAAGCTCATTGATATATATGGTGAACGTCGAGAATATAATGAAGCTAAAGATATATTAGATAAGGCCAAAGCATTTGCGTTTAATACTCATGATAATTATATTTTGGCATTGTATTATGATTTAGCTGTTCATTATTATGATGCTGTTCTTGAAGGTTATTACTCGCCTCAAACATCACAGCAGGAACAAATGATATCTGATATGCTATATTGTGAGGATAAAGCTATTCATTATTATGGAGTGGTTGATACTGATATGAGTAAAGTGAATCAAATTAATTGTATGATATCTAAGACTATTTTTCTTATAAGAAACCAACCAGAAAATAAAATGGATATAGATAAACAATTAAAACTGATTGATCATCTAATTCAAAAGTATCCTCACATCTATAATGAAATCAAATATGGCTATCATATGGTTCAGGGTTGGTATTATACTTATGTAGTACCTGATTATCAAAAGATGTGTACATGTATCAACAAAGAATATCATTATATTGAAGATACCTCAGCAACTCTTTTAGATTTTATTGATAAGATGATTATTCCTTATGCTAATATGACTTATGAATTAGGTGAAAAAGATGATGCTATTTTAATATTGAATGATGGTATTCATAGGCTAGAAGCCTATGAAACCTATATGCCTTATATTAGGGAAATGATTGCATTATATTCTTATCTTATTGATATTTATATAAGTAAAGAAGACTTTGTGCAATGTCAAAATATTATTGATATTGTTGATGATTTATGTCGTACCAATCATATAGATGTCTCACTCTTTATAACCAATGAATTAAAAGATTATATCCAGGCAATGTTATAGCATTGCCTTTTTGCATCCACAAATCCAAAATGAAAATTATACATGATAAGATGTTATAGGATGGAGGATTTAATATGAAGAAATTATTAAAAATGTTTTTAGCCAGTTTAATAGCAATAACGTTAATTGCTTGTGGATCAAGTTCGGTTGATTGGTGGAGTGCAACAGGTATAGGAGCTATATTACCAATTCCAACAAAAGGAAATGGTGAAGTTTATTCAGATACAGCGGATTATTTTAATGCGTATGTCGAAGATGTAGGTGAAGGTGATTTTAGTGATTATGTTGATGCGTGTATAGGAGTTGGATTCGATGTTGATTCTGATGCTTCGACAGATGATTATTTTGCATATAATGAAGATGGCTTAGAATTGACATTATATTATTATGATGGCGAATACTCTATAAGTCTAGAAAGTTCAAAAGTTGATAGTACATATACATGGCCAACATCAGGATTAGGAACATTGTTACCAGAACCAAAATCTAATGTAGGAACAATTACTACAGATAGTTCTAATAGTTTTACAGTATATGTTGGTGAATCAACAGAAGAAGATATTTCAAATTATATTAATGAATGTATAAAAGCAGGTTTTGATGTGGATTATAGTAAAGATTCTACTTCACTTTATGCTTATAATGAGGCTGGTATTTCTATAACAATAAATGATAGAGGATTTAATATCATGTATGTTTCTTTATATGGTGATGATGACGAAGTTGCTGAAGCTTTAGGAAAATCTACAGGCACATCTAGTGAGTCAAGTGAATCATCTGATTCTAGCATAAGTAGTTCATCTAGTTCTTCAGGTATTAGAGATGAATTTAAAGAAGCAATGGATTCTTATGAAGATTTTTTTGATGAATATATTGCATTTATGGAAAAATATGCTTCAGCTGATTCCGGTGATGCTTTAAGTATGCTTTCTGATTATTCTAGTTATTTAACTAAATATAGCGAAACAATGGAAAAGATGGATGCCTGGGAAGATGATGATTTAACTGATGAAGAATTAGCGTATTATGTTGAAGTAACAGCACGTATAACTAAGAAGTTATCAGAGGCTAATATCTAATAGCAGTAAAAAGAAAAATATGTGTCATATTAATTCGTTGTAAGAGAATTTGAAGGGAATTCAATATAAATAAAGCGATTGTAAATTTATACAATCGCTTTTGTATGTCTATTCTTTAATAAATTTTTCTATTTTATACGTGTGGTGTTTGTAATCTTTACTGGTGTTATCTTTATCATATATTGTTCCAACCAAAAGTGTAGATTGTTATAATAATTATCTGAACAAAAATAATAAAAACTAACCCTTGGAGGAGGAATTCTAAGCGTATAGCCTACTCCCATTCAGGAACCCAGCTTTATCCATTTCAAGTTAGTCTACAGATATTATATACCAATATAAAAGTTAATCAATAAATTATGAGAGGTCACAATATAAAGTGGTTCTTGCTTCTTACAAAGTAAGAACCTATCTTTTTCCATATTTTATTGTTTTATAAATAATAATCTGTGTTATAATACGCATATATTGAATGGTGGGGATATGATGTTAGTAAAAGAAATACTAGAAGCTACAAATGGTAAACTATTAAGTGGAAATATGAATGATGATATCAAAGGATTTACGCAAGATAGTAGACAAGTTAAAGAGGGGAATATGTATATTCCACTTATTGGGGAAAATGCTGATGGCCATGATTATATAAGACATGCATTTATTAATGGTGCAAGTGCAACGCTTACCATGCATGATATTAATTATCCATCAAAAAATGTTATATTAGTAGATGATACTTTAAAAGCATTAGGTGATATGGCCAGATATTTAAGAAGTCATAGAAAGGTGAAGGTTGTTGGTATTACTGGTAGTGTTGGTAAAACAAGTACTAAAGATATGATTTATAGTGTTGTTAAGGAAAAGTATAAAACACTTAAAACATTGGGAAATTACAATAATCATATTGGATTACCTTTAACCATATTAAGATATCAGGATGAAGAAGTCATGATTCTAGAAATGGGGATGAATCATCTTGGAGAAATTCATTATTTAACTGAGATTGCTCAACCTGATATAGCTGCTATCACAAATGTGGGTTCTGCTCATATTGGTGAAGTGGGATCAAGAGAGAATATTTTAAAAGCGAAAATGGAAATTGTTGATGGATTAAATGATGGTATTTTAGTTATCAATGATGATAATGATATGTTACATACTGTTGAGCAAAAGGATTATAAACTCATAAGAATTGGGGAAAATAATCGATGTGACTTAAAAGCTTATGATATTGATTTACGTATTAGTGATTCTTATTTTAAAATTGATGTGAATGATCAAACATATCGTGTTCATGTACCAGTTGCAGGAGAACATTTTATTTATAATGCTTTGATTGCAATAGCTATTGGATTATCATTAGATATTGATATGGATTTATGCATTCAAGGTATTGAACATTTTGAGTTAACTAAGAATCGTATGGATATTTTAGAACTGAATGATATAACAGTGATTGATGGTACATATAATGCGAATTTGGATTCGATGAAATCTAGTTTAGATGTATTATCACAATATCCTAATCGTAAAATAGCTATATTAGCAGATATGTTAGAATTAGGAAATTATGAACAAAAACTACATGAAGAGGTAGGTTATAAGGTTGTAGAATCTGATGTTGATATATTATTATGTGTTGGTAGAGCATCTAAATATATTATTGATGCAGCTAATGAAAAAGGAATAAAAAATGCTTATCATTTTAAGAGTAATCAAAATTTGATTCAATTTTTAGATGAAATATTAGAAAAAGATGATGTGATATTAGTGAAGGGTTCTAATGGTATGCATTTAAAAGAAGTTATAGAATTTTTAAAGGAGAGATGAATATGAAACTATTAATTATTTGTGGTGGTCAATCAACAGAACATGTTGTTTCTAGAATGTCTTGTGCCTCAGTTTTAAAGAATATTCATAAAGATAAGTATGAAATAACTTTGGTTGGTATTGATTTAACAGGTCGTTGGTATACATTGGATATTGATCAATTTATTTATAATGAAGATCACAAAAATCCAGAAAAGGATATTTGGTTAGATGAAGCAAAAGAAGTAGAAGATATCTATGGTTTAATTAAATCACAAGATGTTGTTTTCCCAGTATTACATGGTAAATATGGAGAAGATGGTACTATTCAAGGTTTATTTGAACTAGCGAAAACACCATATGTAGGATGTCGAACTATGGGATCAGCTATTGCCATGGATAAGATTTATACAAAGAAAGTTTTAGAAACAGCAGGTATTCCCCAAGTCAAATCATTATATGTGAAACAAAGATATGATGGCGAGTTTGTTGTGGTTGATAAACAATTTAATGAAAGAAAAGATGTTTTAGAAGTTGTGAAAGAAAAACTAGGATTCCCTATCTTTATGAAAGCTAGTAGTTCAGGTAGTAGTGTGGGATGCTATAGAGTGGATAATGAAGAAGATTTCTATGATAAGTTAAATGAAGCTGGTAGTTATGATAGAAAGATTGTTATAGAGGAATGTATTGATTGTATTGAGTTAGAAACAGCCGTACTTGGAAATGATGATATTATGGTCTCTCGTGTAGGACAAATTATGCCTCATGGTGAGTTCTATACATTTGAATCTAAGTATGAAGATGAAGAAAGTAAGACTTGTATTCCTGCATTGGTTGATAATGATATCCAAGAACAAATTAGAGAATATGCTGTTAAGGTATTTAAAGCGATTGATGGTCATGGGTTATCAAGAGTGGATTTCTTCTTAGATAAGAAAACGAATAAAATATATCTCAATGAAATTAATACAATGCCAGGTTTTACAAAAATATCTATGTATCCTCAATTAATGGCAGACTCTGATATTGGCTATAGTGATTTGATAGATAAGCTTATTGATTTAGCATTAGAAGTACATTAATAAATATCTATTAAATTAATAAAAATTTATTAATATCCGAAATAATTGAGGAATAATCTTTAAAAAGTTTATGAATTATCTAAAAATATCTAAAATTATAAATTTCACAAATGAAAAAGAAACATTTCTGTTGACTAAAAAAATAAAAAGGTATAAGATAATTCTAACAACCCCTATAGTAAATACAAAGATAGGAAATAGTAGGTAATGAAAGATGCATAGAGAGGTTCTGGCTGGTGTAAAGAATCGTGAAAGCATTATTGAACTCGTCCTTGAGTGGAGCACTGAAACATTAGGAGTAAGCTGCTACGGAACTTGCGACCGTTATCACGCTAGAGTATGTACTTATTGAATTAAGCGTACTTGATAAGGTTATTATCGTGAGATAATAATGAACATGAGGTGGAACCACGAAGTTAATGACTCTCGTCCTCTATTATGAAGATTTTCATAGTTGAGACGAGATTTTTTATTATATGGGAAAGAGGAGGTACAAAAATGAATTACAAAAAGTATAAGAAATTTGAAACAATTAAATTGAAAGATCGTACTTGGCCTGATAATGAAATTGATAAGGCTCCGATCTGGTGTAGTGTTGATTTAAGAGATGGAAATCAAGCATTGGTGACACCAATGAAAGTAGAAGAAAAGGTTGAAATGTTCCAATTATTAGTAGATTTGGGATTTAAGGAAATAGAAGTTGGTTTTCCATCTGCTTCACAAATTGAATTTGATTTTTTAAGATTATTGATTAGAGAAAACTTAATTCCTGATGATGTGACTATTCAAGTATTAACTCAAGCAAGAGAACATTTGATTAGAAGAACTTTTGAAGCATTGGAAGGATTAGATAGAGCCATTGTGCATATTTATAATTCTACTTCTATTTTACAAAGAGATGTTGTTTTTAATAAGAGTAAAGAAGAAATTAAACAAATTGCGATTGATGGAACTCAATTAGTCAAAGACTTATCTAGTGAATTCTCTGGTGAAGTGATTTTGGAATATTCTCCTGAAAGTTTTACTGGTACAGAAATGGATTATGCTTTAGAAGTATGTGAAGCTGTCTTAGATACTTGGGGTGCTTCAAAAGATAAGAAAGTGATTATTAATTTACCTTCTACAGTAGAAATGGATTCTCCTAATGTTTATGCTGATCAAATTGAATGGATGTGCAGAAACTTTAAAGATAGAGAACGTGTTATTGTAAGTTTACATCCTCATAATGATAGAGGTTGTGGTGTGGCTACAACTGAACTTGGTTTATTAGCTGGCGCTGATAGAGTTGAAGGAACTTTATTTGGTAATGGTGAAAGAACAGGTAATGTAGATATTATTACATTAGCTTTAAATATGTATACGCATGGTGTTGATCCTGAATTAGAGTTAGGTGAAATGAATCATATTAAACATGTTTATGAAAAATGTACAAAGATGGAAGTTCCTCCAAGACATCCATATGCTGGCTCTTTAGTATTTACAGCATTTAGTGGTTCACATCAAGATGCCATTAATAAAGGTATGAATGCTTATCATGAAAGAAATACAGGTATCTGGGAAGTACCATATTTACCAATTGATCCTGCTGATTTAGGTAGACAGTATGAACCAATTGTTCGTATTAATTCACAATCTGGTAAAGGTGGCGTTGCTTACGTTATGGATAATGTCTTTGGTTATCGTTTACCAAAAGCATTGCAGGCTGATTTCTCTAAAGCTATTCAAAATATAAGTGAAATCGAAGGTGAAGTATCACCAGAAAGAATCTATGATACATTTAGAAAAGAATATATTGATCTTGAGACGCCTTATAAATTTATTAGACAAAGATTAATTGATATTAGTGATGAAGGTGAATATGAGAGAAGAGCAGAAGTGACTATTGAAGATCATGGTGTTGTTAGAACATTGGTTGGATATGGTAATGGTCCTATTGATGCTGTTAAGAATGCATTTAATTCAGATGAAAACTTCTTATATACACATTTATTAGATTATAGCGAACATGCTCTAACTTCAGGTTCATCTGCAAAAGCAGCAGCTTATGTTCAATTAAGACCTAAAGGATATGCCCAAAGTGAGTTTGGCGTTGGTGTTCATGCAAATATTACAACTGCTACGATTAAAGCTATTATTTCTGGTATGAATCGTATTCATAAAAATATTAAAAAGGAAGGATAACATGGAAGAACTTATTTTATCAATACTTGTTCGAAATAGTGCTGGTGTTTTAACAAGAGTCAGTAGCTTGTTTTCTAGAAGAGGTTATAACATTGATAGTTTAACTGTTGGACCAACAAATAATCCTGAGATTTCTAGAATGACAGTGGTGGCTAAAGGTGATACACGAATTTTAGAACAAATTGAAAAGCAAGTAAAAAAATTAGAAGATGTTTTAGAAGTATTTGCTTTAAAAAGAGGACAATCTGTTTATCGTGAATTGGTGCTTATTAAAGTAGAAGCAGGAAAAGATGAAAGAGCAGATATTGTTTCTATTGTTGATATTTTTAGAGCAAGAATTGTCGATGTTTCTCCAGATTCATTGATTATTGAAGTAACTGGTGATCATGGCAAGATTAATGGCTTATTAGCCATGTTAGATGGTTTCAATGTCGTAGAGATTGTGCGTACTGGAGTTGCTGGTATACAAAGAGGTCTTAGCGATTTTGAAATAGATAAATAATTTTTACAGGGGGTAAAAAGGAAAATGGCAAAAATTTTTTATGAGTCAGATTGTGATTTATCTTTATTAGATGGAAAGACAGTTGCAATCATTGGTTATGGTTCTCAAGGTCATGCACATGCATTAAACTTAAAGGAATCAGGTGTTAAAGTTATTGTTGGTTTATATGAAGGTTCTAAATCTTGGCCTAAAGCAGAAGCTGCTGGTTTTGAAGTTTATACTTCAGCTGAAGCTGCTAAAAAAGCTGATATCATCATGATCTTAATTAATGATGAATTACAAGCTAAGTTATATAAAGAATCTATTGAACCAAACTTAGAAGAAGGCAATATGTTGATGTTTGCTCATGGTTTCAATATTCATTATGGACAAATCGTTCCACCTAAGAATGTTGATGTAACTATGATTGCACCTAAAGCTCCAGGACATACTGTAAGAAGTGAATACCAAGCTGGTAAAGGAACTCCTTGCTTAATTGCTGTAGAACAAGATGCTACAGGTAGAGCTCAAGATATTGCATTAGCTTATGGTTTAGCTCTTGGTGGAGCAAGAGCTGGTATTCTTGAAACAACTTTCAAGACTGAAACTGAAACTGACTTATTTGGTGAACAAGCTGTTCTTTGTGGTGGTGTTTGTGCCTTAATGCAAGCTGGTTTTGATACATTAGTTGAAGCTGGTTATGATCCAAAGAATGCTTATTTTGAATGTATTCATGAAATGAAATTAATCGTTGACTTAATTTATCAATCAGGATTTGAAGGTATGAGATATTCTATTTCTAATACTGCTGAATATGGTGATTATATTACTGGTCCAAAGATTATCACTGATGATACTAAGAAAGCTATGAAGAAGATTTTAGCTGATATCCAAGATGGTACATTTGCTAAAGATTTCTTATTAGATATGTCTTCAGCTAGTGGACAAGCTCACTTTAAAGCATTAAGAAAGAAAGCTGCATCACATCAATCAGAACAAGTTGGTAAAGATATCAGAAAATTATACAGCTGGTCTGATGAAGACAAGTTAATTAATAACTAATAAAGTCACACACATTTGTGTGTGCTCAATGGATTGCTGTAAAGCAATCCTTTGAGGACATACAAAATAAAGGGGGAAATAATTATGTCAATGACGATGACACAAAAAATATTAGCTGATCATGCGGGCTTAAAAGAAGTCACTGCTGGACAGCTTATTGAAGCAAAGCTAGATTTGGTTATGGCTAATGATGTCACTGGCCCAATGGCTATTCCAATTTTTAAACAAATGGCTGATAAAGTCTTTGATAAAGATAAAGTTGTCTTAGTACCAGATCACTTTACACCTAATAAAGATATTAAATCAGCTCAAAATTGTAAAGCTATGCGCGAATTTTCTTTTGCTCAAGAATTAACACATCATATGGAACAAGGTAAATGTGGTGTTGAACATGCGATTTTACCTGAATCTGGTTTAACAGTGGCTGGTGAATGTATTATTGGTGCAGATTCGCATACTTGTACTTATGGAGCTTTAGGAGCTTTTTCTACAGGTGTTGGAACAACTGATATTGCCACTGGTATGGCAACTGGTGAATTATGGTTTAAGGTTCCTTCTGCTATTAAGATTGTTTTAACTGGTAAGTTAAATCCGTATGTTAGTGGTAAAGATGTTATTTTACATATTATTGGTAAAATTGGTGTTGATGGAGCTTTATATAAGTCTATGGAATTTACTGGTCCTGGTGTGAGTGAATTATCTATGGATGATCGCTTTACGATTTGTAATATGGCCATTGAAGCAGGTGGAAAGAATGGTATTTTCCCTGTTGATGATCAAGCGATTGCTTATATGGAAGAGCATTCCACAAAAGCATATAAGATTTATGAAGCTGATGAGGATGCTGAATATGATGAAGTTGTAGAAATCAACTTATCAGATATCGTTCCTACTGTAGCATTCCCTCATTTACCTGGTAATGCGCATACCATTGATGAAATCAATGAATCAGAAAAGATTTATATTGATCAAGTCGTTATTGGTTCATGTACAAATGGACGTATCAGTGATTTAAGAAAAGCAGCAGCTATTCTTAAAGGTCATAAGGTTAATGAACATGTTAGAGTCATGGTTTTACCAGCTACACAAAAGATCTTTATGCAATGTGTGCATGAAGGTTTAGTAGATATATTTGTAGAGGCTGGTTGTGCATTTAATACACCAAGTTGTGGTCCTTGTATGGGTGGCCATATGGGTGTACTTGCTAATGGTGAAAAATGTGTTTCTACAACAAATCGTAATTTTATAGGTCGTATGGGAGATGTTGAATCATTGATTTACTTAGCTTCTCCTGAAACAGCTGCTGCAAGTGCTATTGCTGGATATATCGCTGATCCAAGAAAGGTGGGAGAATAATGAAAGCCAACGGTAAAGTATTAAAATATGGAGATAACGTTGATACTGATGTTATTATTCCTGCACGTTATTTAAATTCATTTGATGCTAAAGAATTAGCGACTCATGCCATGGTTGATTTAGATCCTACTTTTGTAGATAGATTAAATCCTGGTGATATTATGGTTGCAGGTAAAAACTTTGGCTGTGGTTCTTCTAGGGAACATGCTCCTTTAGCTTTAAAGACTGCTGGTGTAAGCTGTGTTATTGCTAAATCATTCGCAAGAATTTTCTATCGTAATTCTATTAATATTGGTTTTGCAATATTAGAATGTGAAGAAGCAGTAGATGATATTGATGAAGGTAATCAAGTAGAAATTGATTTTGATACTGGTACAATTACTAATGTTACTAAAAACAAAACATATAAGTCTCAACCTTTCCCTGAGTTCTTACAAAAAATGATTGAAGTTAATGGCTTAGTTAATTATGTTAATGCTAAGAAAGAGGCACAATAATGGAAAAGAATATTGCAGTTATTCGTGGTGATGGGATTGGTCCAGAAATTGTTGATGCAACCATTTCTGTATTAAATGCTATCGCTAAAAAATATAATCATACATTTAATTATAACTATATCTTAATGGGTGGATGTTCTATTGATGAGTATGGTGTTCCTTTAACAGATGAAGCTATTGAAATTGCCCAAAATAGTGATGCTGTATTACTTGGCTCTATTGGTGGTGATACGACAACTTCACCTTGGTATCAATTAGATCCTTCACTTCGTCCTGAAGCAGGATTGCTGAAAATGAGAAAATCATTAGGTTTATTTGCGAATCTTAGACCTGCTTATCTTTATGATGAATTGAAAGGTGCTTGTCCATTAAAAGAAGAAATCACAGAAGGTGGTTTCGATATGATGATTATGCGTGAGTTAACAGGTGGATTATATTTTGGGGAAAGAAATACGACTGAAATCGATGGACAATTAGTCGCTCATGATAATTTGATTTATAGTGAAGCTGAAATTAGAAGAATCGCTAAACGTGGTTTTGATATTGCCATGAAGCGTCGTAAGAAAGTGACTTCTGTTGATAAAGCGAATGTTTTAGATACATCTCGCTTATGGCGTAAAGTGGTTAATGAAGTTGCTAAGGATTATCCGGAAGTAGAATTGGAACATATGTTAGTAGATAATTGTGCAATGCAATTAGTGAAGAATCCTAGACAATTTGATGTTATTTTAACAGAAAATATGTTTGGAGATATATTAAGTGATGAAGCAAGTATGGTAACTGGTTCTATAGGTATGCTTTCAAGTGCATCTCTTAGAGAAGATAAGCTTGGTATGTATGAACCTAGTCATGGTAGTGCTCCTGATATTGCTGGTAAGAATATTGCAAATCCGCTTGCAACAATTCTTTCAGGAGCAATGATGCTTAGATATTCATTTGATTTAGATGAAGAGGCTAAGGCAATTGAAGATGCCGTAGAAAAAGTATTGAAACAAGGTTATCGTACGATTGATATAATGAGTGAAGGTAAAGAAGAAGTAAGTTGCTCAAAGATGAGTGAACTTATTGTAGAAAATTTATAGGAGGGCGATTATGAAAAGTGATAATGTAAAAAAGGGCGTTGAAAGAGCACCTCATAGATCTTTGTTTAATGCCTTAGGAATGACAGAAGAAGAATTAGATAGACCATTGATTGGTGTCGTTAATTCTTATAATGAAATTGTTCCTGGACATATGAATTTGGATAAGATAACAGAAGCTGTTAAAAAAGGTGTTTATTTAGCAGGTGGAACACCTATTGAAGTACCTGCTATTGCAGTATGTGATGGTATTGCAATGAACCATACTGGTATGAAATATTCTTTAGTAACAAGAGAATTGATTTGTGATAGTACAGAATGTTTAGCTAATGCGCATCAATTTGATGGTTTGGTTATGATTCCTAACTGTGATAAGAATGTTCCTGGTTTATTAATGGCAGCTGCCAGAATTAATATTCCTACTATTTTTGTTAGTGGTGGACCTATGTTGGCTGGTAGAAAATTAGATGGTAAACAAACATGCTTATCTACTTTATTTGAAGCTGTAGGTCAATATAATGCTGGTAAGATTTCTTTAGAAAAATTAACAGAATTTGAAGAAAAAGCATGTCCTACATGTGGTTCTTGTTCAGGTATGTACACAGCTAACTCAATGAACTGCTTAACTGAAGTATTAGGTATGGGATTAAAAGGTAATGGTACAATTCCTGCTGTCTACAGTGAAAGAATTCGTTTGGCAAAACATGCTGGTATGCAGATCATGACATTAGTTGAAAAAGACATTAAACCTAGAGATATTATGACAAAAGATGCTTTCCTTAATGCTTTAACTGTTGATATGGCATTAGGATGCTCTACAAACTCTATGTTACACTTACCTGCCATCGCCTATGAAGCTGGTGTGGAATTAAACTTAGATATTGCTAATGAAATTTCTAAAGTTACACCTAATTTATGTCACTTAGCTCCTGCTGGAGACACATTCATGGAAGATTTGAATGAAGCTGGTGGTGTTTATGCTGTTATGAATGAATTGGATAAGATTGGTGTATTACATACAGATTGCTTAACTTGTACAACAAAAACAGTGAAAGATAATATTGCAGGATGCACTAACTTAGATCCAAACATCATTCATCCTGTAGAAAATCCATATATGAAAACAGGTGGTATTGCTGTATTAAGAGGTAATTTAGCACCTGATAGCTGTGTTGTTAAACAGAGTGCAGTCGCACCGGAAATGTTACAACATAAAGGACCTGCTAGAGTCTTTGATAGTGAAGAAGAAGCGATTACTGCAATTCGTGCTGGTAAGATTGTTGCTGGTGATGTTGTTGTTATTAGATATGAAGGACCTAAAGGTGGACCTGGTATGCGTGAAATGTTATCACCTACTTCAGAAATTGCTGGTATGGGCTTAGATAAGGATGTTGCATTGATTACAGATGGCCGTTTCTCTGGGGCAACTCGTGGTGCATCAATAGGACATGTTTCTCCTGAAGCGGCTGTTGGTGGACCTATTGGTTTAGTCCATGAAGGAGATATGATTGATATCGATATTATTAATCATAGTATTCAATTATGTGTAAGTGATGAAGAATTAGCTGAAAGAAAGAAAAACTTTACTCCAAAGAAAACAGAAGCTACAGGATATTTAAAGAAATATCAAGCTATGGTAACTTCTGCTAATACAGGAGCAGTACTAAAAGTTAAAGATTAAAAAGGAGGAGAAGAAATGTTATTGACAGGTGCAGATATTGTTGTTGAATGTTTACTTGAACAAGGTGTTACAACTGTTTTTGGATATCCAGGAGGAACAATATTAAACGTCTACGATAGCTTATATAACTATAGCGATAAAATCAATCACGTCCTAACTTCTCATGAACAAGGTGCTGCTCATGCAGCTGATGGCTATGCTAGAGCTACTGGTAAAGTTGGGGTATGTATGGCTACTTCTGGACCAGGAGCTACAAACCTTGTTACAGGAATTGCGACAGCTCATATGGATTCTATACCTCTTGTTGCTATTTGTGCTAACGTGGGTGTTAACTTACTTGGTAAAGATAGTTTCCAGGAAGTTGATATTACTGGTGTGACAATGCCTATTACTAAACATAACTTTATTGTTAAGGATGTTAATGATTTAGCTCCTACTATTCGTAAAGCATTCAAAATTGCTCAAGAAGGTAGAAAAGGACCAGTATTAATTGATATTACAAAAGACGTAACAGCAAATAAATGTGAATATACAAGAGTTAAACCAGAACCAATTAAAACAAACAATTATACATATCAGACAGCTGATATCAAAAAAGCTATTGAAATGATTGAAGCTAGTGAAAAACCATTTATCTTTGTAGGTGGTGGAGCAGTTGCGAGTGAAGCATATGCAGAATTAAGCGAATTTGCTGAAAAAATTGATGCACCAGTATGTGATACCTTAATGGGTAAAGGTGCTTATGATGGAACAAATCCTCGATATAGTGGAATGCTTGGTATGCATGGTACTAAAGCAAGTAACTTAGGTGTTACTAATTGTGACTTATTGATTGCTGTTGGTGTACGTTTCTCTGATCGTGTCGCTGGGAATCCAGATAAATTTGCTCCAAATGCAAAAATCATTCATATTGATATTGATGAAGCTGAAATCAATAAGAATGTTAAAGTTGATTTAGGTATTGTTGGTGATTGTAAGAGTGTTTTAAGTGCATTAAACTTATTACTTAAACAACAAAATCATCCACAATGGTTAAAAGAAGTCAGAACATTAAAAGATCAATATCCATTATCATATGATAATGATGTTTTAACAGGACCTTATATTATTGAACAAATTGAAGCCTTAACAGATAATAATGCCATTATCTGTACAGATGTTGGTCAACATCAAATGTGGGCAGCCCAATATTATCATTATCGTAGACCTAGACAATTTATATCAAGTGGTGGTTTAGGAACTATGGGTTATGGCTTAGGTGCAGCTATTGGTGCCAAATATGCTAGACCAGATCAAGATGTATTTAACATCGCAGGTGATGGATGTTTTAGAATGAATATGCAGGAATTAGCTACTGCTTCTCGTTATAACGTACCAATCATTGAAGTTATCTTCAATAACCATGTATTAGGTATGGTAAGACAATGGCAAACATTATTCTATGATAAACGTTATTCAGCAACTGTATTAGAAGACAAAGTAGACTTCTGTAAAGTAGCTGAAGGTTTAGGATGCAAAGCTATAAAAATTACGACAAAAGAACAAGTTGTTCCTGCTATTCAAGAAGCATTAGATTACGATGGACCAGTTGTATTAGATTGTATCATCGATAAGGATGATAAAGTCTTCCCAATGATTGCTCCAGGAGCTTCTAATGATTCAGTATTTGATCAAGACGATATTAAAGAAGATTAGACAGTACGCAAAGTACTGTCTTTTTTGTATTTTAACTTTAAAACCTACATTTTAACATTAGTAAAGTTAAAATATCAGAAATAATGTTAAAAACAAAATATATAAAATTATGTATGAATGATGCTATAATAATTGTAGGTGATAATATGAAATATAACAAACTAGTAAGAGATAAAATACCAGATATTATTGAAAGTGATAGTAAAGCATGTGTTATTGATATACTTAATGATGAAGATTATTTAACATATCTTAATAATAAATTATCTGAAGAATTGAATGAGTATTTAGAGAGTGGTGATATTGAAGAGTTGGCAGATTTAGAAGAAGTATTACGTGCTATTTTAGACGTTAGAGAGGTTAATTACACTACTTTTGAAAAAATTCGATTGAATAAAGTTGAAAAACGTGGCGCTTTTAAAAAGAAAATACTTTTAAAGGAAGTATCAAACAATGAGTAATGATTTTTTTGACAAATTTAAAAAGATAATAAGAGAATGTAATTATGATAATACTTATAAAATGGCTATGGCTAAATCACTAGTAGAAATATCTTTTTTATATGATACTAATGATACAGTATCTATTGGTATGGATATAATCGCAAAGTATTATCTCAAATATTATTGGAATCAGACCATATTCTTTGATTTGGTGCAAGGTAGCAATTTAAAGAAAACACCAGTTATATTACAATATACCAAAACTTTAATATCCCAATATTATGATTATATTAGTGTTCATAAACCTATTAGATATGAACGTGTTGAAAGTGAACTTCAATCTTATCTAAAGAATGAATTAGATGAATGTTTAAATAAAATAGCTAAAGGACTGTGTAAAGATGTCGCGTGGCGTTTTACATTTATAGATGGTGTTTATAATGATGATATTTATCGTTTTGATAAAGAAAAGAAAATAATAATTATTGAAGGAGAAAACCTAAAAACACTCAGATATAATTATGAAGACTTATTTGACTTAATTGATTATCGCTGGGGCCTTATTTTAGAAACATTTAATAACTCACCAAGAATCAATAAGAAAATCAAAATCATTGATGGACAGGACATAAAGAGAACCAATTTAAATAGGTTTAGAAAGTATCTTGACCTACAAAATCCTAATCATGTTTGTTTTATATGTGGTCAAGAAATAGATGATAGTGAAATAAGCATTGATCATGTGATACCTTGGTCTTACTTGTATTCAGATGATATATGGAATTTAGTTTATGTTCATAAATCTTGTAATTCATCAAAAAGTAATGTTGTATCTACAGAAAATGAAATTAGAAGATTGAATATACGTAATAAAATGCTTCAAACTGTTATGCATGAAAGTGATGCTAAAGGTAAAATAGTAGATGAATTAGATATAGCAATTGAAAAAGATTATGTTGAAAAGTTTTGGATAGGATGTAAGTAGCAGGTATAAATATCTCTTTTTAATATGTTTCTTTCATAAATATATTTTAAAGACCAAAATAACAAAATTTTCACTTTTTTCATTGATAAAAAAAGAAAAATCGAAATTTTTGACGTATATATAATAGTAGGGGGAATTATTTTGCTCTTTATAAGAAGTAATCACATATGGTGATTGCTTCCTTTTTATTTTATACGAAAGGAAAATCAAAATGAGTAGATGGATCAAGAATGACAACAAGTATTATTATGTTAAGTATGATGAAAGTGAAGAGATAAGATTAAAGTATTTAACTAAAAAATTGCGTTATAATATTATGGCATTTGATTTTGTTGGACAACCAAGAAAAGTTTTTAATACGGATTATGTGGTTGAGCAAATTATGAGTAAGTTAAGTATTGACGACGAAGTAAAAGATATTGTTAAAAGAGATTTTAAAATGATACCAATTAATCATTTGCAGTTTTTAATTGATAATGATATTCAAATTGTTTCTTCAATTGATGAAACATATTATGATGGCAATAAGAAAGTAATTGGCATAAATAGCAAGAAGCCCAAGGTAGGCATGGTTGCTCATGAAATAGGACATGCTTTTGTAGATATTAATAATCTTTATCAAAATAATAAATTAAAAATGATAATGCAAAATGTGTTTGACAATAGAAGTGGAATAATATCAAAAATGGTCAATAATGAATACTATATTTATATGTTATCAGAGCACTTTGTCAGAGAATATCAAGGTCGTACATATATTTTAGAAAAAGATTTTTTAAATAATAAGAAAAAATTGGATTATACTAAACTTGAAGAATATATAAGTTGTTGATTTGAAATATTTGTAATTAACCCTAAGTTATTGTATACTAAAGACAGAAAGTTATACGATTTCATAAAGGAAGGAGGTTTGTGTAATGAGAACAGTTGATGAAAAAACAGGTATAATTTATTATTCATATTCTGGTGAAAAAATACCTCATATGGAGGACATCCTAAGTATTGAAAAATTAAAACAGTTAGAAGAAGA
Source organism: Erysipelotrichaceae bacterium (assembly GCA_021201315.1). Taxonomy (GTDB): domain Bacteria; phylum Bacillota_I; class Bacilli_A; order Erysipelotrichales; family Coprobacillaceae; genus JAJQDJ01. The sequence continues at coordinate 6,163 of JAJQFG010000012.1, read as the reverse complement.
TGAATTGTTAGATGGTAAGCCTGGTACTATTCCTAACTGGTCAGTTTGTTATAAAGGTGATAAATAAATCATCTATTGTGAAAAAATTAATGTTTAATGCTATTTATTAATAAAATACGTAACATATTTAATTCACTTACGCAATAATCGTAAATGCTAAACAATTACTATAAGATAGAAATTGTAATTTTACAAGAGGTTTATTCAATGAAAATGTATGATGAAGTTATAGGTGAAGTTTATTGTATTTATGGTGGTGAAGAATCACCTCGATTACATGATACTTTAACAGAAGAAGAAAAGAAGCAGTTGGAAAGAGACATTTTATTAGATGGAAATCCTGGTACTATTCCTAATTGGTCTAAACATTATAAAGGTAATAAGAAAAATAAGATTGAAAATGATAATATTAAGTAGGTTGCCTATCAGGTCAACAGAAATGTTGGCTTTTTTTGTCGTACGAATCTTGTTAATGGTGTGAATAGTATCATGGTATAATGGTATCAATCGATGCATGACACTAGGAGGATATGTTATGTTAGTTCAATTAGCATTATTACTGATAGGATTTGTATTGCTTGTTAAGGGTGCTGATGTATTAGTAGAAGGTGCTTCAAAGTTTGCAAGCTTATTTCATGTACCTGAAATTGTGATAGGACTTACCATTATAGCTTTTGGAACAAGTGCACCTGAGGCAGCCGTTAGTATCACATCGGCTTTTAAGGATAGTTCTAGTATTGCGATTGGTAATGTGATAGGTAGTAATATTTGTAATGTATTACTTGTATTAGGTGTTGCGGGAACAATTGGTACACTTTCTTTAAAGAAAACAACATATATGATTGAAACACCATTTGTTGTGATAATGACAGTAATTCTTTTGATATTAGGATATATTGATCATTCATTAAGTCGAATAGATGGTATCATATTATGGGTATTCTTTTTCATATTTCTTTGTTATTTATATATTCTTGCTCAAAATAATGAAGGTATTGATGATATACCAAAATTGGATGAAAATGATCATGTATGGAAATTACTATTTATGATTGTTTTAGGAATTATATGTGTTGTTTGGGGTAGTGATGTAAGTGTTCAATCAGCTAGTAATATTGCTGAAAAGCTAGGTATGAGTCAACGTCTTATTGGTCTAACAATAGTAGCACTAGGAACATCTTTACCTGAATTAGTAACTTCAGTAAATGCTTCGCTTAAAGGGCAAAATGATTTGGCTATTGGTAATATTATTGGTAGTTGTATCTTTAATATATTGTTTGTACTAGGTACTACGGCTATTGTAGCACCTGTTAGTATAGCATTTGAAATGAGTTTTCTTATAGATGGTATGATTTCTATAGTTTCAATAATCATTTTCATTTTGTTTATCAATAAAGATCTAGAATTAAGATGTATAGGAGCTATTATCATGTTGTTATGTTATATAGGGTATGTATTATATATTTTATGAATTTATTATGAAAAAAACTATGTGAATAGTGGTAATCAGAAAAGTGATAAGATTACTTGAATAAAAAAATATGTTGTATAATGATTGTAGAAATACAGGAAATGATTGTTAAAAGATAATAATTATTATGTATATTTTTATACATAATAACATATTATAAATTTAATATCACAAGCAGGAAATCCCCTTCCTTACTTTTAAAAGTCAGGGAGGGGATGAATTGCTAAAATATAAATAATGTTTGCAATAAGTATTGTAATATTATTGTGATTATGATATAATATACTTGCTATAAGAAGATATTTAAATTACAATAAACAAAATATATCTGCATTTATTGCAAGAAAGGAGTATATTATGTCAGTTTCTAGACCAGTTCAGCTTCATAAGGCTATGAAATATCGTGTTGACAGTAAAAAGCTAGGTGATGATACAAAAGTTTTTTTGATGCAGTGCTTTGGCTGTGCCAGAAAAGTTTATAATCTTTATGTCAATCTCCTGTATGATCAGCTTGAAGAGGCTGGCTATGAAAATGGTGATTTACCTGATAATCTTACTTTCTGTGAGGTAAAGGAATTCAAAAAGGATTATAAGTATCTCAAAGATGTTGATTCTCTTGCCCTTGCCAATGCAAAAATAAATTTTGAAAATGCATTAAATAAATATAAAAATGAATATGATCATATCAGTTATACAAAAAGAGCTAAAAGACGTGCCAATAGTGGTGCTGAACCACTATCATTTCGAGGCCTAAAAGGAATGCCTAAATTTCACAGCAAGGCTCATGGCGATTTTTCGTATACAACAAACTGTCAGTATCCTTCAAGCACCAACAAGCTAAAGCAGCCTACTATCCGATTAAGAGGAAATATGCTTCATCTGCCAAAGCTAAAAAAAGGTAAGGATATTCCATTGATCATGCATAGACCGTTTCCTGCTGATGCTGTTATTGGCAATGTGACAATAAGCATGGACAATGATGGTGAAATATATGCGGCTATTGAGTACAGCTATCATCTTGATATGAATGTTGATATAAGAGATGCAGTAGTTAATGGTGATGTAACTATTATAGATAAGTTAAATATACTAGGACTTGATTATTCCCAGGAGCATCTTTATGTGGATAATGAGGGAAGGAAAGCCAACTATCCTCATTATTATCGCAAGTCAGAGAAAAAGCTGGGAAGAATGCAAAGACAGCTGTCACATATGGTAAAAGGATCGAACAATTATCAAAAGAAGCTCAAGGAGATACAGAAGCTAAGCAAGCATATAGCCAATCAGCGAAGAGATTATCTGCATAAGGTATCGAGAAGTTTAGCAGATGAATATGATGCAATAGCAGTTGAAGATATAGATCTAAGAGCAATGGGAGGAGCGTTATCCCTTGGAAAGAATCTTCATGACTGTGGTTTTGGAACACTAAGAGAAATGATTTCCTACAAGCTTGAAGAGAAAGGTTCGTGTCTTGTTAAGGTTGACAGATGGTATGCAAGTACAAAGATATGCAGTTGTTGCAATACTGTCAATGAAAATGTAATACTAGGTGTCAGTGAATGGACATGTCCAAAGTGTGGGGCAGTACATAAGCGAGATATAAATGCGGCCATCAATATAAGAAATGAAGGAAAAAGAATATTTGAGGAATACTTTAGAGAATGGCTAGAGGAGGATAAAAAGAGCAGAGACAAAGCTGAAGCAAAACACAAAGCAAGAGTAAATAAAAAGAAAGTAACTGCTGTTGCATAAGCAGAAACAAATAATAAAAAATAACCGTTAGGAACGGCGGGGCTAGGCTGTTGATACTGTATCTGTTGGGATACTTGAGCAGCAAAAAAGAAGATGCGAAAGCATAAGAAGCCCCTCCCTAAGCAATTAGGGAGGGGTTGTTCACGAGTGGTAACAAACATTCTCGGTGAGCAGGCACCGTTAAAAGTCGAATTCAAAAGGTAGAATCAAAAACAACCTTGTCCGAGTGTATATTGAAAAATATACGAGCCTTGCAGTAAGGATAACATACTGTAGACAAAGAGATAGTCTTAAAAACAATCTCGTCCGAGTGTATATTGGAAAATATGCGAGCCTGGCGACCAGGATAAAACCTGTTTTTTATGTGATTGTATTGCAGGTCATATTGACTTGCTTTTTTGTTTATAGGAGAAGAATGAATGCATAACTTAAGTCAATCCAACAAAAGAAGAATAATAAAAGATGTTATTATTGGAGCAAGATTATATGAAAAATATCTTTTGCCTTATGAATTCTTAGTGATAACAGAGGATGGGAAATCAGTTGTTATTTGTTTTCATAAGAAGGATTTTGCTCATTTGGCAGATGTTCGTAATGTGTTTAACGATATCGATTTTTATCATCATTGTATACATGGAACATTAACTGAAAAAATATTAATACGAATCAACATTATGATTTTGGAACTATTCGTAAGAAGATGATAAGAATAAAAAAGATAAATAAATTAATTTATGCAAATGCGAGTACAAATCTTATTTTAATTAATTTGCATACACAATTTTTTCCAATTGCTATAGAAAGTCGAGAAGATAAAATGGTTGTAGCGTTTACTGGTGATGATTTTCATGCTAGAAATCTTAGAAATAATAATCATACAATTTTAGATGAAAACAAAAAAATATAGCTATTTTTTTCAAAAAGAAACAATTGAGCAGTAAATTTAATAAACTTGTTTATATAAATTCTTATTGATATTTAAAAAACTACGATGATGCTATCGAATAAATATTTTAGAATCTTGTCTTTATAAAAATTGAGAAACTTTAAAGTGTATGTTACAATGGTATCTAAGATAAGAAAAGTAATATTCATTTGGAGGTTCAATATGTTAAAAGTGCTATTTGGTTTTGATAAAGATTGTATAAGAGACATTGATTTGTATTTTGATAATGTATATGAAGATGAATGGTTGGAGGATGAATTAATCAAAAAAATGATTTTGGACGTTGATCAATCTGTGGTCAAAGGAAAACAGTTGATTATTAGTCCAGTTCTTGGACCAATTCCACCAGAAAGACTATCTGGTGGTGTTAAAGCTTTAATTTGCATGTATAAAAGCGATGCTTATATTGACCTTATAGTATGTGGCCCTAATTGTGAAAAATGGATATTAGAGATTGCTCAAAATAAAGATATTATTGTAGGAATGAGCGGTTATGATCTTACTTTTAAAAACATGAATATTGAAGCTATTTGTTTAAATGATCAATCAAATATAACTAATTATGTGGATTGGATATTAAAAATGAATGAATATGTAGGTGATTGATTATGGTAGGAAGATATCACATTGAAATAGAAAATAGAAGAGCAAAATATATATTAGATATTGAACGAAAAGTAACAGTGATTAAAGGAAACAGCGGAACTGGTAAAACAACGCTTATTCGTATGCTTCAAGGTTATCTTGCACAAGGTAATAAATCAGGCATTAATCTTACAAATGATACAAATATACCATTAACAGTATTCACACCTACTACAAGATGGGAAAAAGAACTTGTAGAACTAAAAGGTACTATTATTTTTGTGAATGAAGTTGTTGATTATATTTATAGTATAGGATTTCAACAGGAATTTATTAAATCTGATAATTATTTAGTCGTTATTAGTAGAAGTGGAAAGTTTAATCATTTACCATATGCTATATCAAGTATATATGAATTACATACTGAGATGAATGAAAAAGTAAAACTAACTAAGATGTATCAATTATATACATATAATGAAGAATCAAGAATTCCGAATATGGTTATAACTGAGGATTCAAATTCTGGTGCACAAATGATGAAAAATATTTTTGATGTACAAGTGATAAGTGCCAATGGAAATGGTAATGTGTCAAAAGTTTTAATACCATATATTACTACGCAATCTACCATATTTATAATTGTAGACGGAGCAGCTTTTGGTGGATTTGTTTCTCAAGTAATGAATATTATTAATTTGAATAATCATATGCTTTTATTTGCTCCTGAATCATTTGAATGTTTGCTATTACAAACGAGTCAAATGAAAAGAAAATTATCTGATGAAATTGAAAACACATGGAAATATTGTGACATATCTAAGTTTTTAACTTGGGAACAATATTATACTGATTTGTTGCAGAAAATATGTCGCAATGAATACGGCTTTTCTTATAGTAAGAGTCAATTACATGAATCTTTTGTTAATAATGATATTATGATTCAAGTAAAGAATTATTTATACTCAAATCTTGTTAAAGAAGCAGATAAGTAATAGTATCATAAAAATATCCTTAATTTAGTTTCAGTTTATTTTCTAGGTCTAAAATATAAACTGTAATGAAAGAAAAGATATAGTGAGTGTTGTAATATAATATTCTCATATAATTTCCATTCGTTTCCCATTCTTTAACAATGTTAATTTATATTACAATACTTGCTCATCTCACTTCCATGAAATATAGGAAAGAAGGGATAAAAATGAATACATTAGATACATTGTATAGTCGTCGTTCTATTCGTAACTATAATAGTGAAAAAGTGGATGATAAGGATATTCAGGAAATCCTTAAGACTGCTAATGCTGCTCCTGTTGGTATGGGTAAGTATGAAGATGTTCATTTAACTGTTATTACCTAAATTCCCACAGAATTGTACATTGTAATGAAAAACACTAGAGAAAATATTT
>JAJQFG010000028.1 GCA_021201315.1 Erysipelotrichaceae bacterium | reverse complement strand
AACTATGAAAATACTCTTTTTTATTTAATTGTCCTTGACAAGGGGTACACTTTAAAATCAACGCCTTTTTTATATTTCATTATTTAATATTCTTTTCCCTAATTCACTAAAACCATCATCATCATAGGATGAAACAATAAACTCAGCTTTTTCTTTGACTTTATTTGTAGCATTTAAAACAGCTATTGGATGGCCTACACTTTGTAACATTTCTAAATCATTATCATTATCACCAATACCATATACATTGTGATTATCAACTTGATAATAATTCATAAGGTATTCTATAGCATTTCCTTTATTAACATGGATATTATTGATTTCTAAATTAGCATCGGCAGATGAAGCTATATAAAACTTATTAGAATATTGATGTTTAATCATATTCAATACTTCATTTTTATGAGTAACAATCTCTATCTTATAAAGATCATCTTTAAGTATATCATCAATCAGTTTATCATCAAATGTTGGATAATGATAAAAGATATCATAATATATTTGCATACCCTTTAATATAACATGGATATCATCACTTTTCATTTTACCTAAATGATAAAGATTCTCCATAAGATTATCAAGACTTCTAGTATAAGTTTTGTTTTGTGAAGACAATACATATATAAGTTTATTTTCTTCACATATTTGGATGATTTCTTTAGCATCTTTTTTATTAAGAGGATCCTTTTTTAATAATGTACCATCTTCCAAATATATTTGAGCTCCATTTAAAGAAATAACAGGAATATGCAAATCATATCTATCTAATAATAATTCTTTGATATTATTGTAACTTCTTCCAGAAGCAAAACAAACTTTAATATCATGATTCATTAAATCATGAATTGTTTCTAAATTTTGAATACTTATTAAATGATTATCATTTAATAATGTTTTATCTAAATCTGTAAAAACTATTTTCATATTAACTCCTAAATTTTATAATTGCTTGTTTAATCAATTCTAATACTTCATCTTCACTTAATATAGTTCTTTCTACCAATACTTGAGAGGCTATACCATGGCTGTAAAACCTAACATCTCTAAATGTCATCACAGCTTTATCATATGATATTTGATATTGTTCCATCATTTTATGAATAATACTTTGATTATAATCACTATGGATAGTTTCATTCAATGTTCTACTTTCACTTATATCAGAGACATAGATACAATAAAATAAATTTTTCTCTTTTCTTGCAAATTCTACATATGCAAAACTAACTTCTAACAATTCATCTTTTCCCTTTATATAACCTTTGGTAAAATCACGATAATATTCATAAATTTTTTCAATAAGTTCATGATTTAAAGCTTCCATATTCTCATATACTCTAAATATAGGCATCGTAGAAATATTTAATGCTTTAGCTACACTTCTTGCATTGACATGATCAATACCATTATTTCTTGTTATTTGAAATGCAGCATTTAACACATCTTCTTTACTTGTTTTTGATCTTGGTGGCATATTAATCTCCTTTCATAACAATCGATATGTAACACATGTTATTATATATTGTATTTATGAAAAATCAAGTTATTTATCATTATCACGATATTCACGTAAACGTCGATTCACTTATGTTAAATGCCTCAATAACCTCATTAACTGTTATTTCTTTACATTCCCATGCTTCAACCATTTCTTCAAATCCTTCATTAAGCTGTATTTCTGGTCTACCAAACTTAATGCCTTTTTCCTTTGCAGCAGCGATTCCTTCAGCTTGCCTTTGACGAATATTTCTTCTTTCGTTCTCTGCCACAAAAGATAAAACCTGTAAAACAATATCACTTAAAAATGTCCCCATTAAATCTTTTCCACGTCGGGTATCTAACAAGGGCGTATCAAGTACGACAATATCAATTTCTTTTACTTTTGTAAGGACGCGCCATTGTTCAAGTATTTCATTATAATTACGTCCTAAACGATCAATACTAGCAATATACAATAAATCATCTTTTTCTAGCTTTTCTACCATATAACAATATTGAGGTCGATTAAAATCTTTTCCAGATTGTTTATCCATATATATTTGTCGTTTAGGAATATTCATTTGTTGCATTGCTATAAGTTGCCTATCTTCATTTTGATCATGTGAACTCACACGAATATAACCATATATAGATTCCATAAATTCTCCTTTCCTTAGGTTAAATGATATTTTAACATAAAAAAAGATGTAACATGATGTTACATCAATAATAATCTATGGTTAAAGTTTTCCTTAGTAAGAAGTCATAAATAATATAAAATACTATTAGAATTATACCAATAATATAAGTTTCATTAACAAGAGAATCATAAGGAATAATAATACTTTGATAATAAACTAATATCATCACTAATACCGATATAATACCTACCCATCGATACTTATTTTTTCCTAAAAACAAAGAAGCTAATAAACTACAAATCGCTAAAACACATAAAAAACCATATGAAGAAAAAGGCATATTATGAATAAAAAATATAATAATAGTACAAACATAGAAGAATGTAGGAATAAAACTAATCATAAATAATAAAACTCTTAAATAAGATAAATTATCTTCTTTCATGCTATCACCTTCATATATAATAATAAACAAAAGATATGAATATTATGTGAAAAAAACTGTAAATTAATAAAAAAGATTCAAGTTACCTTGAATCATAGTAAATGAATATTATTTTGCTTACATAGTGTCATCGTTTCTTCATCCCAAAGTGATGCTTGTACTTCACCAATATGTGCTTTTCTTAAAAAGAACATACACAATCTACTTTGACCAATACCACCACCAATACTTAATGGTAAAACTTTATTAATAATATTTTGATGATAAGGTAAATTAATTCTTTCATTAGCATTAGCTTTATCCAATTGTTCAACCAATGATTTATCATCAACTCTAATACCCATACTAGATATTTCTAATGCATCATCTAATTGTGAATTATAAACTATAATATCACCATTCAACTTCCAATCATCATAATCTGGTGCACGTCCATCATGAACTACGCCAGATTTCAATAAATCACCAATTTGTAAAATACATACAGCCTTATAAGCTCTAACAATTTCACGTTCTCTTTCTTTTGGTGATAAAGCTGGATAGAGATCTTCTAATTCTTGAGACGTAACAAAATGAATTTCATCAGGTAAAATAGACTCGCTTAATTGTGGATAATGTCTAATCATTAAAAATTCAACATCTAATAAAGCATTATAAATCTTAGATACAATCCCTTTAAAGAAATCTAATGTTCTATCTTCTTGGGCAATAACCATTTCCCAATCCCATTGATCAACATACATAGAATGAATATTATCCAATTCTTCATCCTTTCTAATCGCATTCATATCTGTATATAAACCTGTATGTCTTTCAAAATTATAACGATATAAAGCATCTCTTTTCCATTTGGCTAAAGAATGGATAATCTCTATTTCATCATCATTATTTAATTCATAAGAAGTAAAAGATACTGGTTTTTCAAAACCATTAAGATTATCGTTTAATCCAGTATTCTTTAATAAGAATAATGGAGCAGAAACGCGTGTTAAACGTAATTGTTCAGCTAATCTTCTTTCAAATGTATCTTTAATCATTTTAATAGCCACTTCAGTCTCAATAAGATTTAATTGAGGCTGATAGTTTTCTGGTATTTTTATTTTACTCATATTTTATTCCCCTTTATATATTCGAAAGTATTATAATATATTGTTATGTAATAGTCAAAGACGTTTTTTTCTAATAGCTTGACATATAAAATGAAATTTTATACAATGATGGCATTAATAAGGGGGAATAAAAATGAATAAAACATATATAAGTACAAGAGGTCAACAAAAACCATTAAACTTTTATGAAGCTATTTTACAAGGTATAGGTGATGATGGAGGCTTGTTAGTTCCTGATTTTAAAGTAAATAAAAAAGATATTCAATCTTTATTAAAATTAAATTATGTGGATTTAGCAACTGAAATTATTTCAGAATTTACACCTGATGAAGTTAAAGAAGACATAAGAGAATTGTGTCATAATGCTTATGCTACTGGTTTATTTCCTGAGGAGGTTGTACCAGTTAAAAAAGCTGGAGATGTTTATGTGACTGAATTATTTCAAGGACCTACTTCTGCTTTTAAGGATATGGCATTAAGTTTACTTCCTTATTTTATGACTTTTTCATTAAAACAAAGTGGTGAAGATAGAGAAGTGATGATTTTAACTGCAACGAGTGGTGATACGGGAAAAGCTGCTTTGGAAGGCTTTAAAGATGTAGAGGGTACTTGTATTAAGGTGTTTTATCCTGATGAAGGTGTTTCTCCAGTCCAAAAACAACAAATGGTTACAACTACTGGTAAGAATGTTGAGGTTATTGGTATTAGAGGTAATTTTGATGATGCACAAACAGCTGTTAAGAAAGCTTTTGCTTCAGAAAAGTTAAAACAATTAGGTGATGAGCATAGCGTATTTTTATCATCTGCGAATTCTATTAATATTGGTAGACTTATTCCTCAGATTGTTTATTATTTTTATGCTTATATTACATTAGTTAATAATCAGGAAATAGACTTAGGTGAAGAGGTTAATTTTACAATCCCTGGTGGTAATTTTGGAAATTGTTTAGCAGGTTATATTGCTAAAAATATGGGACTTCCTATTAAAAAATTTATTGTTGCATCTAATAAGAATAATATTTTAACAGATTTCTTTAATACAGGTGAATACAATGCTAATAGAGAATTCTATAAAACAAATGCACCTGCAATGGATATATTAGTATCTAGCAACTTAGAAAGATTGGTCTATTTCTTATGTGAAGATACAACAAAAGTAAGTCAATATATGAATGAATTAAATACAACAGGTATATATAGAGTTGATGATGATATTTTTAATAAGGTTAAAGAAAACTTTGTGGCTGGATGGTTAAATGAAGATCAAGTTTTACAAACAATCGGAGATTGTTTTAAAGATAATGGTTATGTTTTAGATACGCACAGTGCTGTTGGTTATGGTGTTTATAAAAAGTATCAAGAAGAAAGTCAAGATACAACTAAGAATATTTTATTATCAACAGCCTCACCATATAAATTCCCTGGTTCTGTTTATAAAGCAATTACAGGAGAAGATAAAGATGAATATGAAGCTGTTGAAGCTATTCATGATATTACTAAAGTTGATGTACCAAAACCTTTACAAGGTTTGAAAGATAAAGAAATACTTCATCAAAAAGTTATTGATAAAGAAGCCATTATTGATTATATTGGTGAAGCTATTAAGGAGTTATAATTATGCAGGTTAAAGTAAGAGTACCTGCAACTAGCGCAAATTTAGGGCCTGGGTTTGATGTAGCAGGTTTGGCAGTGACGCTTTATAATACGTTTGTTTTTGAATTATTAGATGAAGGTTTAGATATTAGAGGGTGTCCCATGCAATTTTGTAATGAAGACAATATGACTTATCAAGCTTTTAAAGAAGGAGCAAAAGCTTGTGGTTTAAAGTTTAATGGCTTACGTATTGATTGTAGTGGAAATGTACCATATACAAGAGGTTTGGGAAGTTCTTCAACATGTATTGTAGCTGGTATTGTTGGAGCCTTTGCTTTTAAAGATAGATATAATGATAGACAAGAAATATTAGAACTAGCAACCAAGATTGAAGGTCATCCTGATAATGTGGCACCTGCTATATTTGGAGGCTTAACCGTTTCAGTCATGAATGAAACGGTGACAACACTTAATATACCTGTAAAACATGATTATCGTTTTGTAGCCCTTATTCCTCCGTTTACATTATCTACAGAAAAAGCGCGTTCTGTTTTACCACAACAAATTAGTCGTGCAGATGCTATAGCAAATGTTTCTCATTTAGCTTTAATGGTAGCATCACTTATCAATGGTTATGATGATGGATTAAAATTAGGTTTCAAAGATCGTTTGCATCAACCTTATCGTGGTCCTTTGATTCAAGGTTTTGATGAAATCATGACTATTTTAGAACACGATGAAAAGATATTAGGATGCTATTTATCTGGTGCAGGGCCTACAATTATGGCTGTTATTACAGCTGATGATTTAAAAGGTGTTGTAAGAATTAAAGAAGAACTTGGTAGCTTGTTAGATGATTGGCAAGTTGAAAAATTGGAATTAGATATGCGTGGTTATACTTGTGATTATGAATAAGAATTGTTAATAGGAGTAGCAAATACTCCTTTTTAATTTTAGGTATAAAGTGCATGATATTCAAAAATAATGCATAATATTCATAAATCCTATGATATTTCTTTAATTATGTTAGAGTCTTTATAGGAGGTATTTTTATGCTAGAACTAAAAAATATTCATATACAATATCATGCCAAAGAATGTATAACACATGGTCATTTTATAGCTTATCCTTATCAAATCACTTCTATTATTGGTGAAAGTGGTACAGGTAAAAGTTCATTACTATATTTAATAGGCATGTTATCTAATCAATCATGTGATTATTATTATAATGATGAACTATTGGCATATGATGATAAACAAAAAAGAGAGTTTAGATATCAAAATATATCATTCATTTCACAAAACAATCAGCTTATCAATAATATCAGTGTAGAAAAAAACATTGAATTCTATCTTCAACAATCCTCATGTTCCTTTACAGTTGACGAACTACTTGAAAAAGTCAATCTAAAAGACAAAAAGAAAGCTATGCCAGCAAATCTTTCTGGTGGTGAAAAACAAAGAGCAGCCATTGCCTGTGCATTAGCTAAAGATTCAAATATTATATTGGGTGATGAAATCACAAGCGCCTTGGATGAAGATAATACAAATATCATCATGCATATTCTTAAGAAGTGTGCTTCTTTAGGGAAAATAGTGATTATTGTTTCGCATGAAAACAATATCATAGATCAATGTGATCGAGTTTATTGTATTGATCATTTAAAGTTACAACTGCAAAAAGATAGTCAAGCTATTCAAAATAATATTGTAACATCTAAAATAAAAACCTCACCATTAAAAACATTTCAATTATTATTTAATCCTTCTATAAGACAAATAATAATAGCTTTCATTGTAATGCTATGTTTCTTTTTAAGTGCATCTATTATCAGAGGTGCTTATTCAACGTCAATAGCTGAAAGCTATTCCATTGATGATGTATCCATGAATAAGATACTTGTACTCAATAACACAAGTGGGAAATATGATATTGATAATTATGCTTATGCAATTCATTATGTAGATTATCAACTCCCTTTGTCTGATGATGTGTTAAATCAAATTGATAGTATTGATCATATTGCATCAATTTATGATTATTATACTTTTAGTTACAGTATGGAAAAACCAAATGGCAATCCTAACTATATGGATATTCAGGTTATCCATGATAATCAAATTGTTGAAGAAAGAGAATATCAGGATCAATATAGTGAGATAAATGGCGTTATAACATATGATGATGTCTATTTCCATATTATTCCTTATTATCCAGAAGATAATTTTGGTGAAGATGGTATTTATATCAATTCTAATATGGCTTATTATTATCATATTGAAGTAGGTGATACATTACAAATGAACGTTAATGTACCATATGCTATGGCTCAAACAACATCTATAAATGAAGATGGAACAAGCTATGAAAGTGCCGATTGTTTTGGTGAACAGATGCATTATGAGGGAGAATGTTTAGGCATTATAGAATCTAATTCTACTTTTGAATGTGATGTTTATTTACCATATGAAACTATGATGAATATGATCAATGAAACAGTAGAAAAATATCATAATGGTAAAATAAAAATCGATGAGTCTGCTTTTGAGGGTTACTCTACTATCATTGAATTACAACCATATGCTAAAGTTGTATATGCTGATAAAAACGAAAATGTATTACAGATTCAAAATGACATCAATCAAATAGAAAACACAGTTGCCTACAATGAATATTCAAGTGTATTACAACTAAAGGAAGCTAATGATGATATGATTCATGAAGCTATTTTATATGCACTATTAACAGTAAGTGTATTTATTGCAGGAACTATCATAATCATGTATTTTTATCTAAGGAAATATCAGTCTATTTATATGACTTTGAATCTTATAGGTTATAATCATAAAGATAAACATAAAATATATTTTTATCAGTATTTGTCTTTTATGATGATCATAATATTATTGAGTATATTTATATATATAAGTGGTTCATTGCCAGAAATATATAGCTATATAAGTCATATTAACTATAATTCAATTTATTTTAGTATGCCTGAAACTTATTTGATTTATAACTTATATTGTAATTTTTCTAGTTTTCATATTGTTGTATTTGTAATATTGAGTTTTATTGTATTAGGCATTGTTCATATAGTTGTTTTAAAACATTATGATAAAAAAGATATTATCAAATATTTAAGAGGAAAGTAACATGATCCAATTACAACATATTCATCTAAAGATTAATGACCAATTACTACTTGAAAACGAAACACTAGAAATTTATGAAGGCTATGTTCATGTCATTATGGGAGAAAGCGGATGTGGTAAAACAACCCTTCTTTATGAGATATCTCTATTATCACATATCTCTGAATACTCTTATATTTGGAATGATATCTATATTGATAAACTTAACCATGAACAAAGAGCTGAAATAAGAAGAAATCATATTGGTTATTTACTTCAGGATCTAGAACTTATTAGTGAGAATTTGACATTGGAGGACAATATTAAATGTATGTATGCATTAAGCGGGCAAAGCTATAATGAAAGTAAAGTCAATGAATATATGCAAAAGATGCATTTGAATATACCTCTAAGTCAAAAGGTAGTAGAAATGTCAAGAGGGGAAAGGCAGTGCTTTGCCTTAGTATTAGCTTTAATTAAAGATGTGGAATTAATCATTCTTGATGAACCAACATCTGCCCTGGACAAGGATAATACGATAGCCCTTATGGATTATTTACATATGATAGCTTATGATTATCATAAGATGATTGTCATTGCTTCACATGATCGTTATGTAGGAGATCAGGCAGATATTCTATACAAAATAGAAGACAAACACCTTATTAATCAATACAATACTGATATAGAAAAACATGATATTGTATTAAAAGAACCTAGAAAAGTAATACAACAATTTTATCAAATATACAATAAAGCACATCATCAACTTATGAGTTATATATTAAAGATAATATATATTGTATTAATATTTATATTATGTATCGTCCCTATTGCATTGAATGCCTTAATAGAAAAACAGGAGGAACTCTATGATATCTATGCGGATAAAGAAATCATAGTAGCCAATACATCCAAGCAGGGGACTACTTATAATGGTTATAATCCATTGCTTAATGAAGATCAAATCAATTTATTAAAGCAACTTGATCATATAGAAGATATTCATTATTACTATCAAATGAGCGGATCAATAATTAATAATAATAATTATATCGAAATTACAGTCATTCCAAAAGATATAGATAAACCAGCTGTATCGAAAGCTTTAACATCATCAACTTTATATTTAGGATTAACCTATGAAGGTAATGATTATTATTTTGAATATGAATTAGATGATTATGATATAGTAGATTATCCTATACCTGATGGGATAAACAATGAAGTCATTTATATACCTTATGAAGCAATGGAAACATTAGTGAAAACACAAAATATTGAAACAAGCAGCAGCGTTAGTATTATATGTGATAATACGGATAATATTGAAGATGTGATGACATCAATATCCTATTGGTTAAGTGATGTAAGTGTAAGTGCTAATGGGTTAAAGTATTTAGAACAGTTAGATATGTTAGAAAAATTGCAAAGCATGTTAATATTATTAAGAATCGTTTTGATTATTGGTACAATTATATTAACGTTTATTACGCAAACAATGGAAAATAAGACAAGAGAGAATGAAATATGTACATTAAGAATGAATGGTATGAATCAGAAAATGTATACATATTTGTATTTTTTTGAAAATAGATATACATTATTTTTAACATTTATATTATGTATGATTGGATATATCATAGTCTCAATAATCTTTGATACGAATATTCCTATATTATTATTTATACTAGAAGTATTGATTTATATAAGCGTAACTAAAATCATTCCATTAATCCTATCGTTAAAACAAATATTTTCTAAAGAAATATCTGAATTTCTTAGAAATATTAATTCTTTCTAATGATATTAAAGCATTTCTTGTCTTTTTGATAGATATGAATTATAATTATCAAGGTACCTTAAGTAGTAGGAGGGGAATGCTATGTGGAAGTATGTTAAACCTTATTTTAAATGGGCTGTGTTGGCTTCATTATTGATGGTTGGAGAAGTGTTGAATGATTTGATTCAACCAACTTTAATGAGTACAATTGTGGATGATGGTGTTTTAGGTATCAATAATCATAATGTGGGAGATATTAATGTGATTATAACGGTTGGTTTATTAATGATTATTTGTACAATTTTGGGTGGTACAAGTGGATCGTTGAATAATGCAACAGCTCAATATTTTACCCAAAATATGGGTAATGATATTCGTAAGGATTGTTTTAAGAATATTATGCATTTTTCATTTGAACAAGTGGATGATTTTAAAACTGGATCTTTGATTACAAGAATTACCAATGATATTACACAGGTGCAATTATATGCATCTGTCTTTTGTCGTTCTATTATTAGAAATGGTTTTTTAATGTTTGGAAGTATGTATTGTGTTTTTAGATTGAATCATACTTTTGGACTCATTATGATTGCTTCTTTTCCTTTCATATTAGGTACATTAATTGTGTGTTTATATAAAGCCAATCCTTTATTTACAAAACTACAACAACAAATTGATCAAATTAATAATATTATGTTAGAAGATATTTCTGGTATAAGGATTATTAAAGCCTGTGTTAGAGAAATATATGAAAAACTTCATTTTAAAAAAGCCAATGAAGAGCTAGTTCATACACAATTATCTGTATTAATTATATTTGCGTTAATGACACCAATTATGAATATTATTATGTATGTTGTGGTTATTATTGTTTTATTGGTAGGAAATGTACAAGTGAGTGCAGGCAGTACAACTCCAGGTGCAATTATGGCAACCATTACTTATACAACACAATTATTACATGCTATATTGATGGTTGTCATGATTTTTCAAAATGTGTCTAGGGGTATTGTTTCATGGCATAGATTACATGAAATTCTAGAAGTAACACCACAGCTTCAAGATGGTATTAATGAAGTGAATAATTATGAAGGAAGTATTGAATTTAAAGATGTTTCTTTTATTTATCCTGGTAGTCAAAATAGAGTATTAAAAAATATCAATCTTAAAATTGAACCTGGAGAAACAATTGCTATTATGGGAAGTACAGGTTGTGGAAAATCGACTTTAGTGAATCTGATTATGCGTTTTTATGATGTGACGAGTGGTCAAATATTGGTTGATGGTGTAAATGTAAAGGATTATAAGCAGGAAAATTTGCGAGATAAGATAGCTATGGTATTGCAGAAGAGTGAATTGTTTACTGATACCATTAAAGGAAATATTGCTTGGGGAAATAAGAATGCGAGTGATGAAGAAATCATCAATGCTGCTAAAATAGCTCAAGCAGATGAATTTATTAATCGCATGAAAGATAAATACGATACCTTATTACAAGGAGGTACAGGCGTTTCAGGAGGACAACGACAACGTTTGGCGATTGCTAGAGCCGTTGTTAAAAACGCTGAAATTATGATATTTGATGATTCTACGAGTGCTTTGGATTTAAAAACTGAAGCTAATTTATATCATGCTTTACCAGAAAATAATACAAAAATTATTATTGCGCAAAGAATTGCAACTGTAAGACATGCTTCACGTATTATTGTATTGGATGATGGTATGATTGTAGGTCAAGGAACTCATGAGGAACTTATGGAAAATTGTTCTATATATCAAGATATATATCATTCTCAAATGAAAGTAGGTGATGAAGATGAGTGATCATAAATTAACAGATAGAAATATTCCGATGATGAATAGACGTTCTCAACGTTTTGCTGAAGTGGAACAAGCTAATGACGTTGGCACTACTTTAAAACGTTTATTAGCTTATTTTGCTAAGGAAAAGAAAATGGTTTTAAGTATGTTGATTGTCGTTATTGTAGGTACTTTAGCAGGTGTTTATGCGCCAAGTTTACAAAGCCAAGCTGTTGATATTATTGCTGGTAGTAATGAAGGTATTTTAATGACAACGTTATTGTTGATGGCAATGACTTATGCTATTTATTGTGTTTGTCAATTGTTACAAGGTGTTATTGGGGCTAGATTATCACAAAGCGTGGTAAAAAAGATGCGTGATGAGTTGTTCTCAAAGATCGTTGATTTACCAGTATCTTATTTGGATAATCATTCTCATGGCGATGTGATGAGTCGTATGAGTAATGATATTGAAAATATTTCAACAGTTATTTCCCAATCCTTAGCTTCATTATTCTCAGGTGTATTAACAATTATTGGTACCATTATCATGATGGTTTATTATTGCTGGCAATTGGCATTACTTAGTTGCTTAACCATTATTTTAACGGTTGTTGCTAGTAATTATTTATCTAAAAAGGTTAGAAAATATTCTCGTCAAAGACAATCGTTATTAGGTTATTTAAATGGTCATGTAGAAGAAATGATTACAGGTTATCATAGCGTTGTTGCTTATAATCGTCAGGATGAAATTATTGATGATTTTATGACAACCTCTGATGATTTAACAAAGGCTGGTATTCGTTGTGAAATATTTAGTGGTGTTATGGGTCCAGTGATGAATTGTATTAGTAATATAGGTTTTGTGATTATTGCTGTATTTGGTGGCTATTTTGCGATTCGTGGGTTGATATCAGTTGGGGTTATTTCTGCTTTCATTGTTTATGCCAAACAGTTTAGTAGACCAATCAATGAATTAGCTAATATCTTTGGGCAATTGCAAACCGCTATTGCTGGAGCTGAACGTGTATTTATTGTTTTAGATGAGAATAATGAAAATATGGAAGGTGATTGTTATCATGAAAACAATCAAGTAAATATTGAATTTAAACATGTTAACTTTTCATATAAAGAAGACCAGCCAATTATTAAAAATTTTTCATTATACATACCTAGTGGTAAAAAAGTAGCACTTGTAGGTGCAACTGGTTCAGGGAAAACAACCATTGTTAATTTGCTTATGCGTTTTTATGACATTGATAGTGGTGATATTTATATTAACGATCAAAATCTTAATGATATATCAAGGGATACTCTACGACATAATATGGCAATCGTTTTACAAGATACAACATTATTCTCTGATACGATTAGAAACAATCTAATGTATGTTAATGATAAAGCTACTCAAGAAGATTTAGATCATGCCATCGAAATGAGCCACTGCAGTCAATTATTGCATCTATTACCTGATGGCTATGAAACAGTATTAACAGGAGCTGGAGAGCACTTAAGTTTAGGTCAAAGACAGTTATTAGCGATTGCTAGAGCTTTTGTCGCTGATCCTAAAATACTTATCTTAGATGAAGCTACTTCTAATGTTGATACCCGTACTGAAAAAGACATTCAAGATGCAATGCATATTATTATGGAAAATCGTACAAGTATTATTATTGCCCATCGTTTATCAACGATTAGAGATGCTGATATGATTGTGGTAATGGATCAAGGAGAAATTGTGGAGACTGGTAATCATGATGAATTATTAGCTCAAAAAGGTAAATATTATGATTTATATATGAGTCAATATGCGGGTTACACAATCTGAAAAATATGTTATAATACCAAACATGAAGGAGGTTTCACTATGTTTATCATTGGTATTGCACTCATTGCTTTAGGATTATTTACATTTTTTACTAAAAAGATGCTTATTGGTTCAAGAAAAAAAGAAAGTATCAAAGATCCTGATACATGTGCACAACTTCAAGGAGCACTCTATTTTGTATTTGGATTTACTTTGGTATTAGCTAATATATATCAATTATCAAATAAAATTAGTGCTATTTTCTTACTTGTAGAATTAGTTATATATATTGTTGCAGCCGTCAAAACAGGCTCCATATAAAAAATGTCAGGAATTTGATTCCTGACATTTTCTTAACCTTCTAAGAAACTATAAACAACTGCTGCTAAGGCACCACCAACAAGTGGACCAACAATAAAAATCCAAACCTGTGATAAAGCTACGCCACCAGCAAACAAAGCAGGCATTAAACTTCTTGCAGGGTTTACAGATGTTCCAGTTAAAGCAATTCCTAAAATATGAACCAATGTCAATGATAAACCAATCACTAATCCACTAACTGCACTATTCTCTACCTTACTAGTAACACCAATAATCGCTAATACAAAAACAAATGTTAAAATAATCTCTACAATTAATGCACCTACTTCTGTACCATTTGTCCAACCAGCTTGAATTTGATTAGCACCAAAACCACAATCAAAACCAAAAACAACACCTAAAACAATACATCCAAGAGTTGATCCTATACATTGACTAATAATATAACCAATAAAATCAGTCACAGACAATTGGCCTCTTATAAGCATAGCTAATGAAACTGCAGGATTAACATGACACCCTGATATATTTCCTATACTATAAGCCATAGCTACAATAACCAAACCAAATGCTAAAGCAGTCAATAAATAACCACTACCATTTTCACTCGAACAACCAACTGCAATGGCTGTTCCACAACCAAATGTTACAAGGACAAACGTACCAATCACTTCGGCAACATACTTTTTCATACTTTCCTGCATCGCTAAAACCACTTTTCTATGAAGGGAATTATACTCCTTATTTATATTATTTTCTATCAAAATTAGGTAAAATAATTGCTATTTTCAATATATGAAAACCAGCAGTAATTAATTACTGCTGGTTGTGTTTAAAGAAACAATAAGTATTTGATTTGGTGCAAATAGTTTAAATGGGAATGATGATTTGCCAGTAACGCCATTGGATACTACCAAAGCGGAACTGCTTGTTTTATAAGTGCCATGGTTATAAGTTGTACATCCTTCTTCAGTAAATAAACTTCCAAAATAAGGAATATAAATACTACCACCTAAACTATGTCCTGATAATTGTAAATCCACATAATCTTGAGCAGTTGTGTAAGTATCAGGGTAATGGGCAATACCAATGGTAATAGTAGAACTATTTGTATTTAATGATGAAATATCTGTTTCATCATCATAAACAACGAGTGTAAAGGTTGCATTTCCATAATAAATCGTTCTACTTGTATCACTTAAAACCTCAAAACCACCATTATTAAGGATGGTAGTTACTTCTAAGGTATTATTTCTATCTTGATCACCAAGAATCGCTAATTTACCATATTTACAATTAATATGCTTTAAAGTATTCGCAACATCTTCATCACTAAAAATACTATCTTCATAAAGATTGCCACCAAAAATAACCATATCAAAATCTTGTTCATTTAAATCATCAACAATATTAGAAAAACGTTCTAAACTATCATCATTGGTTAAATTAATATCAGAAATAAAAGCTATTTTAAAATCATTCAAATCTGAACCAATATTTTCATTGATATATTTAATATTTTTAAAAGTATATTCATTTGGGGATATAAAGAATCCATAACCACATAAAACAATGAGAGATAAAACAATAACTAATAAAATAATACGTCTAATAATTCTTAATGCTTTCATACTTTTTTATTCATTATAACAGGTATAATCATTGGATTTCTTCTAGTTTTATGATAGAAGTAAGGACCTAAAGTATCTCTGATTGTATTTTTTATTTCACCAAATGTGGTTTTACGTTTCAATAGTTTTGATAGTTCTTTACTAACTAGATATTCAGCTTCTCTAATCATTTCTTTACTATCTTGCATGTAGACAAAACCTCTAGACATGATAATTGGTTTATTGAGTAAACAGCCTGCTCGTGAATCCATCGCAATTAATACAGAAACCATACCATCTTCGGCTAAAATCTGACGATCTCTTAAAACAGCAGTTGATAAACCAGTAATATCATTACCATCTACATAAATATCATCTACATGAATACGAGGTCCTAGTCTTGCTTCTTCATTTCTTAAAAGAATAGAATCCCCATTTGATAATACAAACGCATGATCTTTTTCAAAACCAACTTCTTCATATAACTTAGCATGGATTTTAAGCATGCGATATTCACCATGAACTGGGAAGAAATATTTTGGTTTTGTGAGTAATAACATGAGTTTTTGTTCTTCCTGTGAAGCATGTCCTGATGTATGTAAATTATTGATTGCTTCATTGGTTAGTACACGTGCACCAGCACGATATAATTTATTAATGACTTTATTAACACTGCCTGTATTACCAGGAATAGGATTAGAAGAAAACAAAACAGTATCACCAGGTTTAATAGATATTTGTCTATGTGTACCATTGGCTATTCTACTTAATGCTGCTAATGCTTCACCTTGGCTACCAGTACATAATATTAATATTTCATTATCAGGTAATCTTTTGGCTTCTTCATTTTTAATAAAGAAACGATCAGGACATTTAATATAACCTAATTGTCTAGATATTTGAATATTATTTTCCATTGATCTTCCAAATACTAAAATCTTACGATTAAACTTAACAGCAGCATCAATAATTTGTTGAACACGATGAATATTAGAAGCAAAAGTTGCAACAATCAAACGTCCTTCAGTCTTTCTAAATTCTTCTTGAACACTATAAGCTACTTGCTTTTCGCTAACTGTAAAATTAGGAATTTCAGCATTTGTAGAATCACTCAATAATAATGTAACACCAGTTTCTCCTAAAAAACTAATTACTTGATAATCAGCTGGATCACCTACAGGTGTTAAATCAAACTTAAAATCACCAGTAGAGACAATACGTCCATTAGGTGTATTAACAATAATACCTAAAGATTCAGGAATAGAGTGATTGGTTTTAAAGAAACCAATATTAAAATATTTTGTTCTTATTTGATATAAATCATTAATTTCAATTAATTTTGTAGCATTTGTTAAATGTTTTTCTTCTAGCTTTCTTCTAATCATTGCACAAGCTAGAGGAGAAGCATAAATAAATCTAACAGGAACAACCTGTAATAAAAATGGAATACCACCAATATGATCCTCATGTCCATGAGTAATAAGTAATGCTTTTATCTTTCTTGCATTTCTTTTAAGATACGTATAATCAGGAATCACATAATCAATACCAGGCAATCCGTCTTCTGCGAATTTAACACCTGCATCGATAATTACAATTTCTTCTTTATGTTCAATACAATACATATTTTTTCCAATTTCATTTAAGCCACCTAAGGCAAAAACCTTTGTGTCATTGGAAAATTCTTCTTTCCTTGTAGGTTTTCTATTATTTGTTCTCCTAGTTGTAGAACGATTTCTTGGTGCATCTGCCATTACTTTACCACCTTTCTTATTAAATTATTCATTATATATCAGCTATGCTTTTTATTATATCTTTTTTCAATATTTATGCTTGCTTGACAAATGTATAATAACGTAAATAGATAAGAAATGCAATTGAAAATTAAAAAAGATGCTTAACGCATCTTAAACAATTTTTTTACATGCTGCAATAGCTAGTGAATGTGGTCCAATATGACAAGATACACTTAATGATAATGGATCGCAGAATGATACCTTACAAGGAAATACTTCTTCAACCTGCTCTTTGAATTTTAAAGCCTGATCTTCATCATATGTATAAGCTATCATGACATGGGTATTATGCATATCTTCACTATCATCTATTCTATCTTTGATATCTTTCATACATGCTTCTATCATGATTTTGCTAGCTTTAGACATGGTACGTGAAGTAGAGAATGTATCTAATTTTTCACCTTGAATTTGTAAAACAGGTTTGATTTTTAGTAAACCACCTAAGGTTGCTACTGCTGGTGTTAAACGCCCACCTTTTTTAAGATATTCTAATGTATTAACGGTAATATAAATTGTTGCCTCCATTTTATGTTCCATTAATATATCATGAATCTCTTGACCAGTTTTTCCTTGCTTTGCTAGTTCTATAGCATCATAAACATCCCATTTTTGTGTGACAGAAACACGTTGTGAATCCACAGCAAATACTTTTCCAGCATATTCTTCTTCTTGGGCTAACATTAAAGCTGTTTGACAACTGCTGCTTAATCCGCTGGACATAGGGATATGGACAATTTGATCATATTCCTTCAATAACTTATCAAAATAGTTTCTCACAATACCAACAGCTGGTTGAGAAGTAGAAACATCATAATCATTCATTAATTTATCATAGAACTCTTCTTGAGTTAAATTAATATCTTCTAAATATTCCTTGCCATCAATAGTAAAGGGCATTGGTATAACAGTTATGCCAAGTTTTTTACCCTCTTCTTGAGTAATACCACTATTACTATCAGTCATTATTGCAACTTTCATTTTATTTCCTCCGTAACCATATAATATAAACTATTATAGCTTATTTTTAGTTGACAAGCCACAAAAAAATTATAAACTATTATTTATAGAAGAAAAGAGGTTGAAAAAAATGAGTAGTATTTTACAAACGATGATTGATAAATACAGCAATGTGGCAATGAATATTTTTGACGCATTGGTTGTATTTTTGATTGGCTGGTATGGAACAAAATATCTAGTAAAAATTGCTAAAAAGATGTTAACAAATGCAGAAGTTGATCCAATTGTTTCAAACTTTTTAGGATCTATTGCATTATGGGGATTAAGAATTATTGTTATCATAACAGCTATTAGTACATTAGGGGTTTCCACAACTTCGCTAGTAGCAGTATTAACAACTGCTAGTGCGGCTATTGTTTTAGGTATGCAAGATTATATGAAGGGTATTGTTTCTGGATTTGTTATATTGCTTGCTAAACCATTTGTGAAAGGTGATTTGATTGAAATTAATGGTTATTTAGGAAAAATTGAAGAAATTCAAATGTTATATACTTTTTTGATTACTTTTGATAATAAGATGGTTGTGATTCCTAATAATGATTTGGCGGGAAATGTTTTTGTCAACTATTCTCATGAAGATACAAGACGTGTTGATATTGAGTTAGAAGTTGATTATCGTACAGATGTTGAAAAAGCAAAACGTTTAATATTAGAAGTTGTGCAAAAGCATCCAATGACATTAGAAAATCCGATTCCTTATGCCAGAGTATCAAAATATGGCGACAGTGCGATTACGATTACATTAAGAGTATGGACAAATACTGAAAACTATTATGCTTTAAAGGATGATTTAATGGAAGAAATCAAGGCTGTATTTGATGACAATGATATATCTATTCCATATCCACAAATTGATGTGCATATGGATGCGTAAATCACCAAAAAGGTGATTTTTTTAATGAATCTCATAGTCAAATAATAAATAGTTTATAATATCTTTGTAGATAAATCCTATGTTCAATTGGTTTATATGACAGGAATACTACCAATTGTGAAATATGCTTTTGGTTCTGAAATGATAGAAGATATGACGAGTTCTTTGGCTTTACTGAATATGAAGTCAAAGCTTTGTGTAAACAATATTCAAAGTTAAAATACAAAAGATATGGATGGTTATAATGATAATGATTTTTTATTATATTTATGTGGATACAGCAATAATCAACATATAACGATGCTCAAATAGTAGATAATATATTAGAAGTTATGCCTATGTTTGTATTGAACATATGATGATAATGATTAACTTATACAATATATTTCTAAAGAATATGGTTATTAATATGGTGCAAGAAAGTTAGGCTTTAGTGACTTCGTCTATTTTTAACGAATTGTGTGATTAATTTGTTTTTTTAACAAAATATTTCGATAAATTTTCTATCATTGTGAAAAAAAGTTGATTTTTGATGTGATATTTTGTATTATTAAAGAGCGCAAAGACATTTTTGTTTAAAAAGCATTTATAACTTTGTAAAGAATAATGAAAGGTGGGAGAAAAGATGGGTAAGTATATATTAAAGCGTATCGTCATTGGTATTATCACTTTATTTGTACTTTCAAGTGCTACTTTCTTCTTAATGAAAGCAACACCTGGATCACCAATTAGTAGTGAAAAATACAAAACTGCAGAAGCTTATGCAGCAGCGATGGAAAAATATAATCTTGATAAACCTGTCCTTGAACAGTACGCAATCTACATGATGGATCTGGCTCATGGAGATTTGGGAGAAAGTATGATTACTGAAGGAAGAACTGTTATGTACTATATTTCAACAGGATTTCCAGTAACTGCAAGGGTAGGAAGCATCGCGTTTGTTATTGCTATGTTTGGTGGTATAGCTTTAGGAACTGCTGCAGCTTTATCTAAGAGAAGATGGATTAGTAATGTTTGTATGTTTGTGGCTACAATAGGGGTTAGTGTACCATCATTCTTGATTGCTATGTTGTTGATTATTGTTTTTGGGGTTACATTAAGGTGGCTACCGTTTGTTGGTTTGAATAAGGCAAGCAATTACATTATGCCTTGTATTGCATTATCATTATATCCAATTTCTATGATTTCACGTTTGACACGTAGTAGTTTAACTGAAGTTATGAAACAGGATTATATTATTTTAGCACGTTCTAAAGGAACGCCTTATAGTCAGGTTGTTTTAAGACATGCGATTAAAAATGCAATGTTACCAGTTATAACATATGCTGGACCAATGTTTGCGGGTTTATTAACAGGAAGTTTTGTTGTTGAAAGTATTTTCTCTATTCCTGGTATTGGTAGTACGTTTGTATCATGTGTTATGAACCGTGATTATCCTGTTATTATGGGTGTTACTATTTTCTTAGGAATATTAATTATATCATTTAACTTAATTACTGATATTCTTTCAGCAGCGATAGATCCAAGAATTAAATTAAAATAGGAGGAAATCATTATGGATATGAAAAAAGATGAATTTGAATTGACTCCTGATTTATTTGAAAAATTGGATGAATCTGAAAAGAATGCTGAAAAAATAAATTATGAGAGTAAAACTTATTTTCAAGATGCATGGAGTCGTTTTAAAGAGAATAAATTAGCTTTGGTTGGTTTAATCTTTTTAGCAATTATGGTAGCTTGTTGTATATTGATTCCAATCATTTCACCTTATACTTATGATGGTCAGGATATGTCTATTAGAAATGCTGGTATGTCTTTAGCTCATCCTATGGGTACTGATAGTTTTGGTAGAGATATGCTAGTCAGAGTTATGTATGGTGGTCGTATTTCTTTAAGTGTTGGGGTATTAGCCGCATTTATTTGTTTATGTATTGGTGTTGTTTATGGTGGAATTTCTGGATATGTTGGTGGCAGAGTGGATATGCTTATGATGCGCTTTGTTGATATGATGTATTCTATTCCTGATATTTTATATGTTATTTTGATTGTTGTTGTTATGGAACCAAGTATGTTTTCTATATTATTAGGTATTAGTATTTCATCTTGGATGGGTATGGCAAGACAGGTTCGTACACAAGTTTTGACTTTAAAGGAACAGGAATTTGCTTTAGCAGCGTTTGTTATTGGTGCTAGTGATGCAAGAATTTTATTAAAACACTTAATTGTTAACGCAATGGGTCCTATTATTGTTCAAGTAACTATGTTAGTACCAAGTGCTATCTTTAATGAAGCTTATTTAGGTTTCTTGGGTATTGGTTTAAATGCACCACAGGCTTCTTGGGGAACATTAGCTAATGATGCACGTTCTGTTATGTCTGTTTATCCAATGCAGGTTGTATGGCCAGTATTAGCTATTTGTTTAACAATGTTAGCACTTAACTTTATTGGTGATGGTTTAGGCGAAGCGCTTGATCCAAAGAAAAAGTAGGAGGGAATAATTATGGAAAATATGTTAGAGATAAATCACCTTTCTACTGAATTTACAACTGAAAATGGCGTTGTTAAAGCGGTTAGAGATGTTTCTTTAAACGTCGCTAAAGGTGAAATTTTAGGTATCGTAGGGGAATCTGGATCAGGGAAATCACAAACAATGTATTCTGTTATGGGCTTGTTAGCTGGTAATGGGCGCGTTGCTGAAGGTGAAATCAAGATTGATGGCAGAGATATTTCTCCAAAAAATTATAGTGCAAAAGAATATGATAAGATTATGAGTGATATTCGTGGTAATGATATGGCTATGATCTTTCAGGATCCAATGACTTTCTTGAATCCTGTATTAACTATCGAATATCAATTATGTGAACCAATCTTAAATCATAATGATATTTCTAAAGCAGAAGCAAGAGATAGAGCTATACAATTGATGAAAGAAGTAGGAATTCCTTCACCAAGACAAAGAATTAAGCAATATCCTTATCAATTCTCTGGTGGTATGAGACAAAGAATTATCATTGCCATGGCATTGGCTTGTTATCCAAAGGTTATCATTGCTGATGAACCTACAACAGCACTAGATGTTACAATTCAAGCTCAAGTATTGGATTTGATTAAATCTTTAAAGAATGATATTGATTCAAGTGTTGTTATGATTACTCATGACTTAGGTGTTGTTGCTAATTTATGTGATCGTATTGCTATTATGTATGGTGGTAAGATTGTAGAAATTGGTACAGCTGATGAAATATTCTATGAACCTAAACATGAATATACAAAAGGATTGTTATCTTGTGTAGCCAATCCTGAAGATAAAGAAAAGAAAGAATTACATCCAATTCCTGGATCACCACCTGATTTATTGAATATTGGTGATTGGTGTCCATTTGTGGATAGATGTGATAAAGCTATGAAAATTTGTAAAATGAAAATGCCTCCAAAAGAAGAATATAGTGAAACTCATTCATGTTCTTGTTGGCTTTCTCATCCTTATGCTAAAGCTCAACAAGCTAAGGCACAAGAAGGAAAGGAGGATTAAGCAATGGATAAAACTTGTCCTATTTTAGAATTACAAGACTTAAAAGTTTATTTTGGTGATAGTAAAGGATTTTTTAAGAAAAAAGATGTTGTTAAAGCAGTTGATGGGATTTCTTTAAAAATCTATCCAGGTGAAACTTTTGGATTGGTTGGGGAATCTGGTTGTGGTAAATCAACAACTGGTAGAGCAATTGTTAAGATTAATACACCTACTGAAGGAAAGATTCTTATCAATGGTAAGGATATTACAAAAATTAAAGGTGCAGATTTAAAACAATTTAAGTGTGATGTGCAAATGATTTTCCAAGATCCTTATGCCTCACTTAATCCTCGTATGACTGTTGGTGAAATTATTCGTGAACCAATGGATATTCACAAAATATATGATACTGTAGAAGAAAGAGAAGCACGTGTAAGAGAATTGCTTGAATTGGTTGGTTTAAAACCTGACCATATTCGTAGATATCCACATGAGTTCTCTGGTGGACAAAGACAACGTATTGGGATTGCAAGAACTTTAGCTTTAAATCCTAAATTTATTGTCTGTGATGAGCCTATTTCAGCGCTAGATGTTTCTATTCAAGCGCAAGTTATAAACTTACTTGAAGAAATTCAAGACGAAATGGGAATTTCCTATTTATTTATTGCTCACGATTTAAGTATGGTTAAACATATTTCAGATCGTATAGGTGTTATGTATTTAGGAAATTTAGTTGAGGTTGGCGATGGTGATGACGTGTATGAAAATCCTATGCATCCTTATACTCAAGCACTTTTATCAGCAATTCCTATTCCTGATCCAAAAGTAGCTAGAGAAAAGCAAAGAATTGTTCTACAAGGAGAGTTACCTAGTCCAATCAATCCGCCTTCTGGATGCGTATTTAGAACACGTTGTCCAAAGGCCACTGAGAGATGTGCACAAGATAAACCTGAATTAAGAGAAATTAATGGTAGACTTGTGGCATGTCACTTGTATGATAAAGACTAAGAGAGGAGAAACGCAATGAAAAAATTATTAAGTTCTTTATTATGCTTAGCAATGATTGCAACATTGACTGGTTGTGGTTCAAGCAGTGACACTTCTACTACTAGCGATACAACAAATGTTCGTGTAGCTGTTGGTGGAGATTTTGCTATCTTAGACCCTGCAATTGTTGACGATTCAATTACTGCTAATATATTAGCACAAATGTATGATGGATTGTATAAGTTAGATTCTGATGGTAATCCTGTTGCTAATGTTGCTACAGATTTACCAGAAATTAGTGAAGATGGTTTAACTTACACAATTACATTAAAAGATGGTTACACATGGAGCGATGGAGAAGCATTAAAAGCTAGCGATTTCGTATATGCTTGGAAACGTGCTGCTGCTATGGGTCAAGGTACTGCTTACTATTCACAATTCATTTCTAATTATATTGCTAATGCAGGTGATGGTTCTGAATTATCATCAATGGATGAATTATCTGATTTTGGAGCTGTAGCTGATGATGATGCTAATACTATTACAATTACATTATCTAGCAAATGTGCTTACTTTACTTCATTATTAACTAGTACAGTATTCTATCCAGTACGTCAAAGTGCTGTAGAAGCTAACGATGGAAATCCATTAAAGAGTACTTGGGCTGATGCTACTGATGTTCCAACTAATGGTGCATTCACAGCTACTGCTATTAATTCTAAAGATGAAATTGATTTAACTAAGAATACAAATTATTTATATGCTGATGAAGTTACTCTTGAAACTATGAGCTGGAAAGTTATGTCTGATCAAAGTTCAGAAACTAATGCATTTATTTCTGGCGAAATTGATTTTGCTACTTCAGTAAATGTTGAAACTGTTAACAATGATGAAGATTTAAATTCACAAGTATACTTAATTGATCCATTTGTATGTAACTACTATGTATTATTCAATGCTGGTGATGAATGTACAAATGAAGCTTTACAAGATGTTGAAATTCGTGAAGCATTCTCATTAGCTATTAATCGTGAAGATATCTTAACTGCTTCTGGTTATGGTGATTATGTTACTGAATTAAATGACTTTATCCCATTTGGTATTCCAGATTATGATGGTAGTGATTTCACAACTAATGCTGGTAATGATTACTCTGGTGGATATGATCTTGAAAAAGCTCAAGAAATTATGGAATCTAAAGGTTATAGTGCTGACAATATGTTAACTTTAACTTACAGCTATAATGATACAACTATGCATAAGAATGTTGCTCAAGCTTTACAAGCATCATTAAAAGAAGCTTATATTGACTTACAATTAAGTGTTGCTGAAAAAGAAACATTCTTCGCTAACCGTGACAATGGTGATTTCGAGACTTGCCGTCATGCTATGACTGCTGACTTCTTAGATCCAATGGCTTACTTATCAATGTACTATGGTTCTTCTACAGCTGGTAACACAGTTGATGATGCAACTTATGAAGCATTAATCGATGAAGCTGAAGCTTTAGATGGTGAAGCACGTTTTGAAAAATTACATGAAGCTGAAGAATACTTAGTTGCAGAACAACATTACATTGTTCCATTATTCAGCTATACTGATCCAATCTTAAAAGGTAGTTCACTTCAAGGTGTTACTTCTTCTCCAGAAGGACATTACGATTTAACTAGAGCTTATTTCGAATAAAAAACTAAAAGATAATATGAAGTGACCTCCTTATTGAAAAAATGTCAGCTTCGATTCATAA
>JAJQFG010000130.1 GCA_021201315.1 Erysipelotrichaceae bacterium | reverse complement strand
CTAATTATATAGGATAAAGATCTTTATGTCTTTAGGTAGATGAGATTACGCTTACGAAGAACAATTATTATCATACCTTATTGAAAATGAAATAACTGATACTTTTATCCAAGAAAAAGATTTGATAATCTTTCAAGAAGATGATGTATATATCATAAAGAAAGCTTATGAAAAAAATTGGCACTGCTCTAAAGCAATTCAAGATTGTCAAAATATCATCAATTCAATATTGTTTGATGAGGAGGATATGTAATGAGTAAAGTCAATTTAGTGCATTACAATACAATGCGAAAAGCATTTATAAATCATATTAATCAATACCTCATGCAATGTTGCAAAGATATGTGTGAAGAATATAAAAGAGAAAATCATAAGCTATCTAACGATGAAAATATGTTAAGAAATATTTTGGTAGAAGAATTTTTAAATGAAGATAATCATCGTAATAAGCATGAAATGACTGATTTTAGATTTGAATCTGAAAGTCAGGAAAATTATGATTATTCAACCAAAAAATATAAAGGACGATGTGATATAAAGGTTATATATAACAAGGATTATTTCAAGAAAAAAGAAGGATATTATCTAGTTGAATGTAAAAGAATAGATGGTAAAAACAAGTTGAATAAACAATTTGTTGATGAAGGTGTTTTAAGATTTGTAACAGGTAAATATTCATCTTATTATAGATATAGTACAATGTTGGGTTTTATAGTTAAGCATGATATAAATATTTATGACAATTATCAAAAAATAATAGACTATCAAGATGAAATACATCTTGATAGTCTACAAGAAGAGAATGTTGTTAATGATAATATGATATTTCATTCTACTCGTTTGTTTTCATCACAACAATTACATATGATTTACATGTTTTGTAATGTTTCACAAATTATCGAAAATTAAAACTGAAACCATTTGGTTTCAGTTTTAATCTCTTTCATATAAATCTCTTGTACACATTTTTTTCACGAAACTTACACATTATAATGATAGGATAATCAAGGAAAGAGGTTTAATATGAAACATAAAAGTGTTATTGAATTATTATTAATATCAATCATAGGATTTTTGATGATAAGTTTTATAAAATCTTTGTTTGTAACTGTAAATGATTCATTGTTACATAATGTAGAAATATATATAGGACAAACTTATCAAATGGATGAGGGTAATGTTGTTTATCAATGTAATCAAAATGATTTAATAAAAATAGATAATAATACGTTTACTGGTTTATCTGCTGGCAAAGCAACTGTTAAGGTAAGTGTTAAAGGATCATTGCTTTATAAAACATTTGATATTGTGATTAAAGAACATCCCTATATAATAGATGCTTCACCGAGTCAACTACAAGTTCATTCTTCTTTCACATTAAGTGCTACAGATACGATTACGTCTCAAAAAGCCAATGATATTCAATGGATTTCTAGTGATGAAAGTATTGCGACAGTTGATGAAAATGGTGTTGTTACTGGTATAAAAAGTGGTGATGTTCAAATATCGTTAAAGCATCATGACATAGTTGATTCAGTTAAAAATATAAAAGTATTAGATCAAGTGATTCATGTATCTAATATCATTATAAAAAGTAGTACAAATATAACATTGAATCCAAATCATACAAGCCAGATAGTTTGTCAACTATCTCCAACGAATGTAACCGACAATAATCTTAATTATACCATTGATGATACTACAATTGCGAATGTAGATAGTAATGGTTTAATAACTGCTAAGAAAATAGGTACTACAACTATTACAATTACATCTAATGATTTAAATGCTTCTTCTCAAATCCAATTAACAGTAGAGAAAAAACCAATAACAGGCAATCAATTGACAACTTCTAAACTTCAAGATGCTCATATTAATGAAGCTACCAAACTTATGATTGTTGCACATCCTGATGATGAAACATTATGGGGTGGAGGCCATTTATCTGAGGATAATTGGTTTGTTGTGTGTATCACAAATGGTGATAATGAAACAAGAAAATCTGAATTTTATAAAGCATTAGAAGTACTTGGAGCTAATGGAGTTATTTTAAGTTATCCTGATAAGGTAAATGGTCAAAGAAGTGATTGGGAAAATGATAAAAGTGATATTATGAAAGACTTAGATTTTGTCATAAGATATAAAGACTGGGATCAAATTACGACCCATAATCAAGATGGCGAATATGGTCATATTCACCATAAAATGACGCATTCACTTGTAACAAGCCTCACAAAAAATGCAGGTCAGTTAAATAAACTTTATTATTTTGGTAAATATTACTCTAAAAATAAGATACCTTCGTCGTTAAAAGAAAATATGAGTACCTATGCTATAAAAAAGAAAGAAGAAGCTTATGATATATATACTTCGCAGTCAAAAGTCATACAAAAAATGAATCAAATGACACCTTATGAACATTGGACTAAAGCCATAAATTGATATTTTTATTGAAAATTCATAGACTTTTACCTTATTTTAATTTATCATATAGCTTGTAAATAAGGAGATATTAAAGATATGAAATATGATTATTTAATTGTTGGAGCTGGCTTATATGGAGCTGTATTTGCTCACGAAGCACATAAGTTAGGTAAAAAGGTATTAGTCATTGATAAACGTGATAACATTGCTGGTAATGTTTATACTAAAGAAGTAGAAGGTATTAATGTTCATGTATATGGAGCTCATATTTTCCATACAAATAATAAAGAAGTATGGGAATATGTAAATCAATTTGCTGAATTTAATAGATTTACAAATTCACCAGTTGCTAATTATAAAGGTGAACTTTATTCTATGCCTTTTAATATGTATACGTTTAATAAGATGTGGGGTGTTGTAACACCACAAGAAGTAATGGATAAAATAGAAGCACAGAAAAAAGAAGCTGGTATTACTGAACCACAGAACTTAGAGGAACAGGCTATTAGCTTGGTTGGTAGAGATATTTATGAGAAACTAGTAAAAGGTTATACGGAAAAACAATGGGGTAGAGATTGTAAAGATTTACCATCATTTATTATTAAAAGATTACCTGTAAGATTTACTTTTGACAATAATTATTTTAATGCTTTATATCAAGGTATACCTATGGGTGGTTATACAAATATGGTTGCGAATATGTTAGATGGCGTTGAAGTTAAATTAGGTGTCGATTATTTGGAAAATAAAAAAGAGTATGATGCTTTAGCTGATAAAGTTGTCTATACTGGAGCTATTGATGCATACTTTAACTTTAAACTAGGTACATTAGAATATAGATCTGTTAGATTTGATACGGAATTATTAGATATACCTAATTATCAAGGAAATGCAGCCGTTAATTATACGGATAGAGAAACACCATATACAAGAATTATTGAGCATAAATGGTTTGAATTTGGTAAAGATAAAGATGGAAATGATATACCAAAAACTGTTATAAGTAAAGAATATTCTTCTGAATGGAAACCAGGTGATGAACCTTATTATCCAGTTAATGATGATAAGAATGGACAATTATATTCTAAGTATAAAGCATTAGCTGACATGGAAGATAAGGTTATCTTTGGTGGTAGACTTGGTGAATATAAGTATTATGATATGGATAAAGTTATTGAAGTAGCTTTAGCTAAGACAAAGGAAGTGTTGAAATAACCTGTGAAACAGGTTTTTTCTTATAATCAAAATATTGTTTATGAGAGTGTTTTGTGATAGAATCACAAAAAAGGAGTTGTGTTATGATTGTATTAAGAAAGATAAAGTTTATTATATCGAAATTAGTTCATATATATTATAAATTAACTTATAAATTAATACCCATTGATGATAAATTAGTTGTTTTTATTTCTTTCCATGGTAGAGGATATAGCGATAATCCAAAAGCTATTTATGAAGCTATGATTAAGGATGAAACATTTCAAGATTATCAATTTATATGGTTTATAAAAAATCATAAGAAAAAAAATATTACAATTCCTAAAGGGAAGATTGTAGAATACAATACTATCAAATATTTTTACTACATGAGTAAAGCAAAATATTGGATTATTAATTGTAAAATGCCTATATATATGATCAAAAAGAATAATCAAATATATTTACAAACATGGCATGGTACACCATTAAAACATTTGGGTCATGATATTGAAGTTCCTGAAGGAACAACTTTCTATCGATCAGGCATGTCTTATGATGAAATGACAAATACATATGATGTTGATGTTGCACGTTATAATTACATGATTTCACCTAATAAATTTTGTACTGAAGTTTTTCAAAGCGCATTTCAAATCAATCGTGAACGATTGATTGAAACAGGCTATCCTCGAAATGATTTTATTACAAATGCTACAAATGAAGAAATCATTAATATCAAGAATAGACTAAATATTCCTTTAAATAAAAAAATTGTATTATATGCACCTACATGGCGTGATAATTCATATGTGGCTAGTGGCTATACATTTGAATTAAAAGCTGATTTTAAAAAATGGAAAGAAATATTAGGTGATGAATATGTTTTGATATTTAAACCTCATTATTTAATAGTCAATCATTTTAAAAATGATGATTCATTGAATGGTTTTCTTTATTCAATAGATGCCGATGCTGAAATCAATGAATTATATGTTATTAGTGATATTTTAGTAACTGATTATTCCAGCGTTTTCTTTGACTATGCAGTGCTTAATCGTCCGATTTATTTTTATATGTATGATTTGGAAGAATATAGTGATGCTTTAAGAGGATTCTATTTAGATATTTATACAGATTTACCTGGACATATCTATGAAGATGAAACAAAAATGTTACAGGATATCAAAGAAAATGTTTATGATAATCAAAGACTAGAAGCTTTTAATCAACGTTTCAATAACCAACAAGATGGTCATTGTGCTCAAAAAGTTATAGATATAGTCTTTAATGAGGTATCATTATGACAATTCAAAAAATTATACTGAACATTGTTTTATCTATTGAAATGTTTTTTATCAAATTTATACCTATAAAACAAAATAGAATTACGTTTATCTCATTAGAAAATAATAAATTATCATCTGATATGAAACTCATTTATGATGAAATCAAAGATAAGTACGAAATAAAGTTATGTCTTATATTATATAAAAAAAGCTTATGGTCACAATTGCTTTATTTCTTTAATTGTATGAAACAGCTTTATTTGATAAATACATCTAAAATGGTTATCTTACATGATAATAACTATGTTGTAACGAAATATAAAAAGAAAGAAGTCTTTGTATTACAACTATGGCATGCATGTGGAGCTATCAAAAAATTTGGAAATGTTATAGATAGAACCTATCCAATATCTAATTATAATGCAGTGTTATCAACATCTTCATATTGGAAAAGTATTTATAGTCAGGCTTTTTCAGTCAATGAAAATCAAGTGTTACCAATTGGACTTCCTCGTACAGATGAATTATTTAATCAAGAATGGATAGATAGTCAAAGAGAATATTTGTTTGATAAATATCCTGAAATAAGAGATAAAAAGATTATTTTATATGCACCAACATTTAGAGGAAATATATATAAAGGATTTCATCAAATAGACTTTGATGCAAAAGAAATATTAGATAATCTTGATGAAAATTATGTCATTATTTATAAATTTCATCCACTTGTTGGTA
Organism: Erysipelotrichaceae bacterium; assembly: GCA_021201315.1. Taxonomy (GTDB): domain Bacteria; phylum Bacillota_I; class Bacilli_A; order Erysipelotrichales; family Coprobacillaceae; genus JAJQDJ01. The sequence continues at coordinate 20,106 of JAJQFG010000130.1, read as the reverse complement.
ATTATCAATTACCAGTTCATAATCGAGTGTATAATATGAATAGTGAGGATACACATACATTATTTACAATTTCAGATATGTTAATATCTGATTATTCTTCAATTATCTTTGACTATATGATTTTAAATAAACCAATTATATTTTATATTCCTGATTATCAAGAATATAAAAAAGAATTAGGTGTATTTGTGGATATTGAGAGTTTAAAATTACCTATATGTAATAATTCGATAGAAATTATTGCCTCTATTAATAATTATTCGAGTATTTCTCAAATTGAGACGCTTAGAAATACATTCTTTGAATATCGAGATGGACAAAGTTTAAAACGTGTTGTTAAATGTATAGATGATGCTATGAGTAATTCTTAAGAAAATCTTAAGTGATGGTTAATATTGTGTTGCTTTTTTAATGATTTACTGTATAATAGTCATGGTTAAAAAAGTGTTCTTTTATAGCTATTTAAGGAGGATATTTAAGTATGTTTAAAAGTGCAAAATACGTTCTGCAAGAAAATATTAATAATGTCTATAGAATTTATTCTATAGCTAAATACGAAATACTTGCTGATATGCGTGATTCTAATCTTGGTTTATTTTGGAACTTTGCACATCCATTGATTCAAGTGTTAACATATTGGTTTGCATTTGGTATCGTATTTAATCGAAAAGCTATTACTGCTCATGGATTAACTGTACCTTTTATTGCATGGTTAGTTGGTGGTATGGTAGTTTGGTTTTTCATATCACCATGTATTACAAATGGTTGTAATGCGATTTTCTCTAAAACTAATGTTATTACAAAAATGAAATTTCCAGTAAGCATTTTACCTGCTACTGTCGTTTTAAAAGAGTTATTTAATCATGCATGTTTGATGGTTGTTGTAATATGTATGATGATGGTATTTGGATATTATCCATGTTTACAATGGCTTGAACTAATCTATTATTGTATTTGTGCTTGTATTTTTGCTATATCGTTGTCACTTACAACATCTGTTTTAAATATGTTAGCTAGAGATGTAAGAAAAATGGTTTTGGCTTGTATGAGATTGTTGTTATATTTAACACCTATTTTGTGGGAAATTGGCAGAATTGAAGAAAGTGCACCTAGAATTGTTGTATTAATTATGAAAGCTAATCCTATTTATTATATTGTTCAAGGGTATAGGGATTGTTTCTTCTATCACAAGGGATTCTTATTTTATCATAATTCAATGATTGCTTTTTGGGTAATAACGATTGCTTTATTCCTATTTGGTAGTTATATGATGTATAAGTTTAAACATAAATTTATTGATTTGATTTAAGAGGTGACAATGTGGAACAAGAATATGCAATTGAATTTAATCATGTTTCAAAAATATATTCATTAAAATCTAAAGATAAAAAGAATGCTAATGATAAAAAGTTTTATGCTTTAAAAGATATTAATTTTAAGATTCCTAAAGGTGAAGTTGTCGGCATATTAGGTACTAATGGTTCTGGTAAATCAACAATGTCTATTATTTTAGCTGGTATTAGTGAAGTTGATGAGGGTGAAATGATTGTTCGAGGTGAACAAGCATTGATAGCTATAAATACTGGTTTAAATAATCAATTGACTGGAGAAGAAAATATTGATTTAAAAGGTGCTTTACTTGGTTTAAATAAGAAAAGAATAGCTGAAATAAAACAAATGGTTATAGATTTTGCAGAAATAGGTGATTTCTTATATCAGCCAGTTAAAAAGTATTCTAGTGGTATGAAATCTAGGTTGGGTTTTTCTATTAATTTAGCTTTAAATCCTGATATTTTAATTGTTGATGAAGCTTTGTCTGTAGGTGATAAAGGTTTTGCTAAAAAATGTATTGATAAAATGACGGAATTAAAAGAAGAAGGAAAAACAATTGTATTTATTTCACATTCACTTCCACAAGTAAGAGATTTTTGTGAAAGAGCTATGTGGATTGAAGGTGGTATTTTATTAGAATATGGTGATATCGATGAAGTATGCGATCATTATGCTGAATATGTTGATCATCTCAATTCGTTAAGTAAGAAAGATAAGAAAAAAGAACTAGATGAGAAATTTGATAAAAGAATTATACCTGTGCAAAAGAAACAAGGATTATTTGGAAAGATATTTGGATAGAAGGGAAGAATATGAAAAAAGTAATTACATATGGAACATTTGATTTGTTTCACATTGGACATTTAAATATATTAAAACGAGCAAAAGAATTAGGCGATTATCTAGTCGTTGCTGTTTCTAGTGATTCTTTTAATGCTATTAAGGGTAAAAAATGTGCAATACCTGATTATGAAAGAATGGCTATTGTAGAAGCTATCAAATATGTTGATGAAGTTATTCCTGAAAACTCATGGGATCAAAAAATAAATGACGTTAAGGATCATGATATTGATATTTTTGTAATGGGTGATGATTGGACAGGAAAATTTGATTACTTAAAAGAATATTGTGAAGTTGTTTATCTTCCTAGAACTGAGGGAATTAGTACTACGAAATTAAAAGAAGATTTGAAGTTGAAATAAAAAATTGTTTTAATGTATGAGTATGATTTATATGATTGTATGTATAGCATTATAATCATGTATTGGAGGATGGATAATGTATAGAAAATTCAGAAAAAAAATAAAAAAGGTTTTTAAAGTAATAAAGAGAATGTTTTTAAAACAACCTAAATTAAAATTTGCCTATGGATGGTATTATAAGCATAGTAAAGTTAAAGATAATCAAGTATTGTTCGAATCATTTCATGGTAAGGGCATATCTGATTCTCCTTTTTACATTCTTAATGAATTGCTGAAAAAAGATTCTAGTAAATATACTATCTATTTTTCAACAATTGATAAGAAAAAAGATTCTAATTTTATTAAAACACTTAATTTAAATATAAAACTAGTTGATGTTAATTCATTTAAATATACAAAAATTTTAGCAACATCTAAGTGTTTAATTAACAATAGCTCTTTTCCAGTTTATTATATTAGAAAAGATGAACAAATTTATTTGCAATCGTGGCATGGTACTCCTTTAAAAACACTAGGAAAACAAATGCAATTTGGTATTGAATCTATGTATAATGTACAGCATAATTTTATTCAAGCTAATTATATTATGTTTCCTAATGAATTTACTAAAGAAGTTATAATGAGAGATTATAATTTAGAAACATTGTATACAGGTAAAGTTATAATGAATGGATATCCACGTAATAGTATATTTTTAGATAACGAAAAAGGAAAATCTGTTTGTAAGAAGTTAAATAATGAGCAATTTACTACATTTGCATATATGCCAACATGGCGTGGGCAAAGTAATCATGATATACAAACTTCTAGTTATAAAAAGGAAGTCAATAATATACTTAAATATTTAGATAAACATTTAAAAAACAATCAGAAATTGTATGTAAATTTTCATCCATTAGTACAAAATATTATTTCATTAGATGGTTTTAATCATATTTTACCATTTCCTAGTAATATTGATAAATATGAATTTTTAAATAGTGTTGATGCATTAATTACTGATTATTCTAGTGTATTTTTTGATTTTTCGGTGACAAAAAAACCTATTATACTTTTTATGTATGATTATGACGAATATATGCATGATAGAGGTATGTATTTTGATATAAGAGAATTACCATTTAGAAAAGTTTATAATTTAGAAGATTTATCTAAATGTATAGTGAATGAAACTTTTAGAAATGATCATTATGAGAATGATTATGACTATATTAAAAAATTTATACAATATGATTCAATAGATGCTGGTAAAAAAATAGTAGAATATATTTTTAATGATAAAAATCTTGATTTAAATATTATTGATTATTCAAAAAATAGAGATGTTTATCATAAAGTTATATATCCTTCTTCTACTAAAACGACTATTGCAATTGATACAATTTCTAAAATTGTAAAAAATGACACTGATATAGTTGTTTTTAAAAAGAATAATTTTAGTCCTGCAATTAGTAGTTATTTATACAACAATTATAAGAATAGTTATGATTTTATGTTTGCCACTCAAACACTTCCTAGAACATTATTGGAGGATTTATTAAAAAGATTTAATAAATCTACTCAAGAAAAATTACATAATCGAGAAATCAAAAGATTGTTTGGTGATTTAAATATCAATCCTAATTTTCAAATTGATTATTATAACGGTGAAGATGGAGAAACATTAAGTATAAAAAACAAACGCATTGTAGATTCTGAAATAAAAATCGAAAATAATAAAATTAAGATTAAAATATTAGGCAATAAAAATTATTTTTTGAATAAATTAGTTATTGTGTCAAAGAATAAAATCTTATGGACAAGATTATTAACTGACGAAGAAAAGAAAAGAAATATTATAGAAGAAGATTTTTTAAAAATACTTAACAAAAGAATTCTCAAAGAGAATCAACGATGTATTATTGCTGTTGAATGTTTAGATAACGAAGAAAAATTGTTATTTTATATAACTAATTCAAAGAAGTTTGAAATTGCTAAAAAGGATTCTTGCAAGTTGAATATGTCTTCATATTACTATGATACTATATATCATAGTAATCAAGCATATCAAAATAATGTTTTACATGAAGAAATAGCTATTTTACCTTATGTTAGTAAAAATGGTTATTTATCATTTACAACATCGGACTCTATTAAAAAAATGGATAGATATTTGAAAGGACAAGTATTAAGCTTTAAATCTAATAATACAAATATATGTTTAAAATTAAAATTTCCAAAATCAGATTATCAAATTAGTGATGTTATATTTTCTTATCGTAGTTCAATTGAAACGATTACATATTCAATGAATTTTAATGTAACTAGTAAAGGGAAAAATTGGATTGTTTATGCAAATATCGATATAAGTGATTTAATATTGCAAGAGTTATATTGGGATGTTTATATAGTCTGTGAAGATAAAGGGAAAAAATTTCTGATATCAGCATATTATAATTCTATTAATAAAATTAAATTATATTTTTTTAATTATGATTGTTTAACAAAAGATGGACATATTATTTTCCCATATAAAACTAAAGGTGGTAAGATAGCATATACATATAGATTACGTTCGAAATATGATAGCTATAAATTCAAACTTAAAGAAATTTTAGCTTTTGTAACATATGCCGTATTTTTACCGTATTGGAAACATAAAAGAGTTTGGCTGGTTTTTGAGAAATTTTGTTCTATGGCACAGGATAATGGATATTATTTTTTTAAATATTGTATGGAAGGGTTGAGCAATGAAGAGAATAAACATGTTTATTTTATACTAGATGAAGATTCACCAGATTGGGATAAACTTAAACCATATCAAAATCATGTTGTAAAATTTATGAGTTTCAAACATATATTATATTGTATGGTTGCTAAAGTCTATGTTGGGTCAGATTCTAAAAAGCATCTTTATGTTTGGAGACCCAAACCAAATCTTATTTCTCAAAGAATTAGTAAGCATAAAATACTATTTTTACAACATGGTGTTACTGCTTTGAAACGCGTTGATGGTATTTTTGGAAAAGGTGGAACTAGTCCAATGACATATTTCACGACAACATCAGAGTTTGAACAAAAGATAGTTGTTGATAACTTTGGATACATACCAGATAGAGCACCGATTTTAGGATTTACGAGATGGGATGTTTTGGAGGATACTTCTGATCCTAATGATAAATTTATTTTGGTTATGCCAACGTGGCGCTCATGGTTGGAAGAAAAAAGTCCAGATGAATTTAAGAAAAGTGATTATTATACAAACTATATGAATTTCTTACAAAATGATAAATTAAAACAAATTTTGAATGATAATAATGTCAGATTGGTGTTTTATATTCACCCTAAATTTAAAGATTATTTAAGCGAATTTAATATTGATGAGGATAATATAGAACTTATTCCATTTGGCACAGCACCGTTAAATGAAATTATGAAAAAGTGTTCGATGCTGATTACTGATTATTCAAGTGTTTGTTGGGATGTTTATTACTTAGGTAAACCAGTTTTATTCTATCAATTTGATTATGAGACATATATGCAAGCTCATGGTAGTTATTTAAATATGGAAGAGGATTTGTTTGGTGAAAGATATATGGAATGTGACCAACTTATTGCTGGAATCGAAGAATATATAGCTAATGATTTTAAAGAAAAAGAAAAATATAGTAATATGAGGAAATATTATTTTGCATATCAAGATAATAACAATAGTAAAAGAACATATGATTATTTGGTAAGTAAAAATTATTAATGATTTTGTTACTTTATAGTGATACTGAATATTTCAATTAAATATAATGAAAGGAATACAAATATATGAAAAAAATAATTGGTAAATTTTTTAAAACTAACGGTATCGTAAAAAAATATATTCCTTTTGTATGCATATGATAAGGTCCCTGATGTATAAAAAATATAGAAATAAGTTTACTATAAATAATAAAATGGTTTTATTTGAATCGTTTATGGGACGAAACTATTCTGATAGTCCTAAAGAAATATATGAGAATATGTTAATAGATAAAAAATTTATTGATTATAAATTTGTATGGTGTTTTAGAAATCCTGAAGACAAAATAAAAATTGCTAAATTAGAAAATGCTATATTAGTAAAATATAAATCGGCTGACTATTATAAATATTATTGTCAAGCAAAATATATTGTTTCAAATTCAAGAATTGATACTGTTATACAAAAAAAAGATGGACAAGTTTATATTCAAACTTGGCATGGCACTCCTTTAAAAAAGCTGGGATATGATATAGACAAAGGTGATAATGCATTGCACTCAAAAAAGGAATTATGTAATTTGTATAAATTAGATGCTGAAAGATATGATTATCTGATATCGCCATCACCTTTTTGTACTGAAAAATTTACAAGTGCTTTTAATTTAAAGGAGAACAATCCTAATGTTAAAATAATTGAGATTGGCTATCCTAGAAATGATTTTTTAGTTAATTATACTGAAAATGATGTATTGCTGATTAAACGAAAATTAAATATTAATAAGAACAAAAAGGTAATATTATATGCTCCTACATGGCGTGATAATCAATATACAAATGGTGTTGGTTATAATTTTGATTTACCTATTGATTTTAAAATTTTAAAGAATAGATTAGAAGATGATTATATTTTTCTGTTTAGAACACATTATTTCGTAGCCGATTCTTATGATTTTTCTGAATATAATGGATTTATTTATGATGTTTCTAGTTATGACAATATAAATGATTTATATGTGATTTCTGATATTCTTATTACAGACTATTCTAGTGTATTTTTTGATTATTCAATATTGAAAAGACCAATAATTTTCTATATGTATGATTTGAAAGATTATCAAGATGATTTAAGAGGATTTTATATATCTTTAAAGGAATTACCAGGACCCATTGTTGATAACGAAATTGATTTAATTGATACAATAAAAAAAGATTTTAAGTATGATGAAAAGTATGTAAAATTCAATAATAAATTTACACCTTTAGATGATGGTAATGCTTCAAAGCGTGCTATTGAAAGATGTTTTAATTAATAAAGTACATTGATACATGAAAAGCTAAAATCCCATAAATGGATTTTAGCTTTTTAACATATAAGAATTTCACATTAATTTCATTATTCAGATAAAAACTTATATTTTCCACATAGAACTTTTGAGTGTTCCACAATTTTTATGATGAAAAATTCAAATAATATTAAGATAATGAGTATTACTAAGCAATCAATATAATATTTCAAGCATACTACATCACTTATACCAATAAAATAATCATAAATGTTAATAGACCACATTTTAAAGCATAAGGTTCCATGAGTTGCCATGATAATTAAGGATTTATTGCCACAATAACTTAAGAACCTAAATGAAATATGTTTTTCTAAATATTTGAATAGAAGTAAAATACCAAATGATCCAATGATGCCAGTAATGTAAAACATTATTGAATAATTACCTAAATTCATCATGTTTAAGTCAACACCTTTATTGTATTGTGAAATAAAGATTGTTGTTAAAGTAAGTAATAATCCTAGAATAAACTCTTGCTTGTTTTTTAATTTTTTTAAATAATTAAAGCTTTTGTATCCGATTATTAAAAAGAAAAAGGCAATAATAGATTTGCTTATTGTAAGAATAGGATAAGATACAATCATATAATTGAATTCTGATAGTTTTGTTTCAAGGATTTGTAATAGTAACATAATAATTTTTGAAATAATAATTGGTATAATAATAGAACAAACTGTCATTTTTTTATTAAATTTTGTGACGACAATATACAATAATATTTGCCCTATAAATAATGATGGTATAAACCAAAGAGCACTTATGCCTCTAAATGTAAGAGTAGAGTATAGTAATTCAAAAAGTTGGCTTTTCATGTGAAGTAAAGTTATTCCTTTTGTTAAATAATTATAAATAATCTTGTACAATATTATTATTAAGCTATATCCCAAATATGGCAATATTAAGCAATCGAATTGTTTTTTTATGTATGATATTAATGTAAATTTTGATAAAGTGTTACGCATTGATAATAAATATCCAGATATGATAAAAAATATAGCTAATTTATAAGATGAAAAATAGGTATCTACTGGGTTGCTTAAGGCTGTTATATGACCAAAAGCTACCATTAATATTCCCCATCCTTTAGCAGCATCGATATATTTTAGTCGCTTATTTTGATTCATAAATATCAATCCTTATTCAAATCATCTTTAATTTTAGTTGTAGATATTTCAGGAGTTCTAGGTAGATAAACAACTTCAATGCCATCTTCTTCTAGATAGTCAAACTTACCTTTCCAGTCATCTCCCATGACGAATGTATCAATATGATATTGTTTACAATCGTCACGCTTTTGTTCCCAGCTTTCTTCAGGAATAACTAAATCCACATAGCGCATAGCTTCTAATAAAGACTTTCTTTCAGCATAATTGAAATAACATACTTTTTTCTTTTGTAGAGTTGCAAACTCATCAGTAGATAGTGCAACAATAAGATAATCACCTAAAGCTTTCGCTCTTCTTAATAAATTTATATGCCCATAATGTAATAAGTCAAATGTTCCATAAGTAATAACTCTCTTCATTTTAGTACTCCTTGTATTTTTTGCTTCTAAATTTTCATGCAATAGTTCTAATGTGGAAAATGACATTTCAGCTTTATTCTTACGATTAAATAAATTTGTCACAGCAACTTTTGGATCGAGTCCAAACTTTACAACATCATAAACAGCTTTAATAATAGGTAATTCAACACGATATTTAACACTCAATACATATGCAGCATCTAAAGCATTAATACCTTCTACAACCATACCAACTTTATCAATAGCCTCTTTAACATCATAACCTTGACCAATATAAATACCACATTGATTATTTCTACTATGTAAACTTGTACAAGTAACAACTAAATCACCTATACCAGCCAAACCATAAAAAGTATGAATAGGACAACCCATAGCCACACCTAAACAAGATATTTCATGAATTCCTCTAGTTACTAAAGCAGCGGTAGCGTTATCACCATAACCCAATCCATGAGCGATACCAGCTGCTAAAGCAATAATATTTTTTAAAGCTCCACATAATTCAACACCTTTGATATCGGTATTAGTATAAACACGCATAAATGGAGATGTAAATACTTCTTGAACTATTTTAGCTATACTTTCATCAGATGAGGCAGAAACAATGGTTGATGGTAACCCAATAGATACTTCTTCAGCATGTGTTGGTCCTGATAAGGCTACAATATATCCCTGTTTGAAAGGTAAAACTTTATTAACTTCTTCAAATATGATTTCAGACATTGTATATAAGGTATCTGATTCAATCCCTTTAGCAACATCTACAATAATTTGATCTTCTTTTAAATATCGTGCTACTTTAGCACTGGTTGATCTTACAAATACAGATGGTGCAGCTAAAACAAGTATTTCTCTATCTATAACTGCTTCTTTTAGATCTTTTGTAAGTTTTATTTCTTCTAAAATTTTTGTGTCTTTTAATTTAGGATGTTTATGATTGGTGGCGATATAATCAATTTCTTCAGGAATAGCTGACCAAACCATTACATCATGATGACATGAACATAACATATTAGCTAATGCAATACCCCATGTACCAGCACAAATAATTGAAATCTTACTCACAAGTCATACTCCTCTCTTTTAAACAACCATATCTTAACATTCGATAAAGAAAACCGCAATATTTGATTTATAAATATTCATAAAATATTTAGAATATTTTAACAAAATACAATAATAATAATTTTATAAGCTTCATTTGCACCGTGTTGCTAAATATAGTAAAATGTACAAGTCTTATTAGACACCTATAAATATACATGAGTGGGTAACTGTATATTTGTGATTGGAAGTCCTCTGTACAGTTATCCACTTATGTAGAGAGGACTTCCAAAATGAAAACTAAATATAAAAGAAACGTTTCTAGAAGAGCTACGCCATGGGATAACTATCAAGAACTAACACCATTGCAGGATTTTATTAAAAACAGATATCTTGAAGCTTATGAAGTAAGACATCCACAAATTGCAGGTTCTAAGGAAATAGATTTATTGAATTCCTATCCTGTTGAGTTCTGTAAACATTGTGGCTCATTTCATATAAAGAAATATGGATTTACAAACACAGGTATTCAAAGGTATTATTGTAATGATTGTAAACATTCATTCACTATCATTACAAATACTATATTTCAAGATCGTAAAATATCCATATCGGAATGGATAGAATATTGTCTCGATTTATTTAGATACGAAAGTTTAAATGTTACCTCTAAAACAAATAAAAATGCAGGTACAACAACAAAATATTGATTGATGAAACTTTTTTTAATACTTGAAGAATATCAGGAATCCATAGTATTAAAAGGCAATGTATATATTGATGAAAAATACTATCCAGTTATTGAATCAGATAAACACATAGTAGATGGTAAAAAACTAAGAGGATTATCTAAGGATCAACTCTGCATAGGGATTGGATATGATGGAACAAATGTATATGCAAAATATGAGGGCTTAGGGAAACCTTCTACAAAAAGGACAGAAGAGACATTTTTAAATCATATAGAAAGTGAATCGCACCTAATACATGATATGGAAAAAAGTCATAGAAGTCTAGTGGAACAATTAGATCTAACTGAAGATAAATACAACGCTAAAGATTGTAAAAAACTTTCTGATCGTATTAATCCCTTGTATTCTATTAATCTTCAGTGTAAAAGATTAGAGTTATTTCTAAATTCACATAGTGGATTTAATAGAATAGATATACAGAATTATCTTAATCTATTTTGCTTTATAACAAATCCACCTGAAGCAAAGCTGAAGAAGGTTGAAAAACTCTTAAATATCGCTATGTATAGCTCTAAAACACTAAAATATAGGGATGCATTCAAAAGAAAGACCTTTTAAAAAGGACTTTTTTTGATTTAGCTCAGCAACACGGTGCAAATGAAGCTTATAATTTTATAATCATAACAAGAAATTCACAAAAGATACACATCTTTTCCATGGTAGATTCACATCATAGTTCTATGATGTGACATGGTGAAAACATTGTTTGACAAACATTGTTATTTGTTTTAGATATACTGCTTTATTGGAGGTTAATTAGTTCTATGAATGAAGAAATTGATAAATATATAAGTAAGAAACAATATTATCTTTTATATACACTTATATTTTTTATTATGATAATACTGGTATTTTGTTTATTTATAATATCTAATAAATCTTTTGTATGGAAAGATGATGGCTTAAAACAACATTATCGTGCATTGATATATTATGGTCAATGGTTAAGAAATATTATTAAGAATCTTATATTTAATCATGTTTTAGATATATCAACCTATAGTTTTAGTATAGGATATGGATCAGATATTATATCAACTTTGCAATATTATGTGATAGGTGATCCATTGAATTTATTATCAGTATTGATACCTACAAAATATATGGCTTATTTCTATAGTATATTAATATTAGTTCGTTTTTATTTATCTGGTATTACATTTAGTATATTTTGTTGGTATAAGAAAGATAAATATGATTATAAACAAATCAGTATTTTAGTTGGTTCATTTGTATACATTTTTTGTGGTTACGCCTTATTTGCAGGAGTAAGACATCCATATTTTATGAATCCAATGATCTATTATCCTCTTGTGTTATTAGGTGTAGAAAAGATATTAGATAAAAAAAGTGGTTTACTATTTATCTTATCAGTATGGTTAAGTGCAATGAGTAACTTTTATTTCTTTTATATGATAGCAATACTAACTGCTATATATGTTATATGGCGATTATTTAAGATATATACAAAGAATAACTTTAAAGAAGGATTATTGGTGTTAGGTAAAATAACACTTTATGCCTTTTTAGGAACATGTATGGCATTTGTTTTATTATTACCAGCTATGATGGGTTTATTGAATTCAGCACGTAGTGATGTTGCATATACATATAGTACTTTTTATAGCTTATCTAATTACAAGTCGATGTTAAGACTTTTCTTGTCACCGAAAACTGGTCATGATTGGACATGTATGGGTTATGGGGCAATTGCGTTAATAAGTGTTATTGTTTTATTGATGCAAAAACAATATAAACCATTAAAGATAGCATTTATTGTTTTAACAATTATGAGTTTAATACCAATGGTTGGATGCATCATGAATGGTTTTTCATATGTGTCTAATCGTTGGTTATGGGGATATAGTTTTTTAATAGCATTTATTATTGTTGTAAAATGGAATGATTTATTTCATTTGAATAAAAAGGAAATCGTTCTATTATTAGGATGCTTAAGTATATACACTATCTTATGTTTTATCTTTACCGAAACTAGAACAATTGATGTTGTATTTTCGTTATGTATCGGATTTGTTGTAGTGTTGTGCATATTGTTCACTAGAAGATTTCATATACATTGTGGACAATTATTGGTTATTGGATGTGTATTGATCAATATTTTTGGCAATAGTTTATATAAATATAGTTCCTATGTTGAAGAGTTTGTAAATTATAATGATATATTAGATAAACTAGAAAATGATGATGAGAGTTATTTATCTTCTTTAGATGATGATGCATTCTATCGTTATACAGGTAGTAAAACTACTAATAATGGCACATTATATACAGGATTACATAGTACTCAATATTATTGGAGCTTAGAAAATAGTACAATTACTCAATTTCGTGAAGAACTAGGTTTATCAGATAACATACTTATATCTTCATATAAAACCTTAGATTCAAGTACTATATTATCAACACTTGCGAATGTTAAATACTATGTTCAAGAAGATGGTATTCCTTATGGATATACATATATAGATAATAACATTTGGGAGAATGATAATACACTGCCTTTTGGTTATACTTATTCTAATTGTATTAGTCGAGAAACATATAATCATTTGTCATCCATAGAAAAACAACAAGCTTTATTACAGGGTTGTGTTATCGATGAAGATACTGATAATGAAACAGAACTTACATTTACAAATCAAAGTATTGATTATGATATATCGTGTGATGAAGGTATTTCTATTGAGAATAATGTTATTAAGGTTACCAAGGAAAATGCATCCATTACTTTAAACTTTGATGGCTTAGAAGAGTGTGAAACCTATTTAGCAATTAATGGTTTGAATTATGATGGTACGAATGAAAAAATAAAGATAACCATGAATTCTACTAATACTAATGATGAAACAATTCAAAAAACATTGAATTATGTAACACCATATTATCAATGGTACAGTAATCGTGATAGTTTTATGATTCGTTTTGGTTATGATACCTATGCTAAAAAATCTATCACTATAACATTTGATACATTAGGTGAATATAGTTTTGATTCTATCGAAATTCAATGTTTACCAATGAATAATTATGAAGAACAAGTATCTAATCTTCAACAAGACACACTAGAAAATGTAGATTTTCATACCAATAGTGTTAATGCAACCAATAAGGTTACTGGAAACATAAGTTTAAATGAATCAAAATATTTATTACTTACAATTCCTTATAGTAAAGGATGGAGTGCTTATGTTGATGGTGAGAAACAAGAACTTTTACAAGCAAATACAATGTATTCAGCTTTATATTTAGATGCAGGAAAACACGAAATCGTTTTAACTTATGAAACACCTGGATTAAAGTATGGGGCTATTATTAGTGCCATATCTTTAGTAATTGTTGTAGGAGTTTTATATGTTGAAAAGAAAAAATATCATGATTGTATTTGGGAAAGGAAGTAATATAAATATGATTAGTTTGGTTATACCTTGTTATAATGAAGAAAATAATGTTGAAGATTTCTTTAGAAGATGTTTAGAAGTATTCCATCAAGATATTGAATATATCTTTATTAATGATGGAAGTAAAGACCATACCTATGATAAAATAGAAAACTTATCTCATGACTACAGTCATGAAAAAATAATAGGTATTAATTTTTCAAAAAATTTTGGTAAAGAAGCAGCAATGCTTGCTGGACTTAAAAAGGCTAGTGGTGATTATATATCAGTAATTGATGCAGATTTGCAACAGGATCCCATGTATGTATTAAAGATGGTAGAGTTTTTACAAATGAATCAAGATTATGATGCTGTAGCTTGTTATCAGGATGTAAGAAAAGAATCTAAGTTGATGGTATCGTGTAAATCATTATTTTATAGTCTTGTTAATAAGATTAGTGATACACATTTTGAAAGAAATGCATCTGATTTTAGAACATTTAGAAAATATGTCGTAGATTCCATTATTGAAATGAAAGAGTATTATCGTTTCTCTAAAGGTATCTTTTCATGGGCTGGTTTTAATACTTATTATATGCCTTACACTGTACAAGAAAGACATGCAGGTGTAACCTCATGGAACTTTAGAAAACTTACAAGCTACGCTTTAGATGGTTTTGTAAGCTTTTCTACAGCGCCTTTAAGATTAGCAACTTATTTGGGTTTGATAGCATCACTTGGTTCACTTATATATATGTTTATAGTTATTATTCAAAAACTATTTATTGGCAATGTTATATCAGGATATACAACAATTGTATGTTTGATATTATTGATTGGTGGTATTTTAATGATATTATTAGGTATTATCGGTGAATATTTAGCTCGTACCTATATTGAAGTAAAACAACGTCCAATATATATCATAAAGGATGAAATAGATTATGAAAAAGATAAGTAAAGAAGTTATCATGTATATTATTATGGGTATAGGGACAACCATAGTATCATTGGGTTCTTATTATATATTAGCGAATCCATTAAATCTAAATTATCAGCTTGCTAATATTATAAGCTGGATACTAGCAGTAACATTTGCATATATTACAAATAAAAAATATGTCTTTGAATCAAAAGTTAATGATATGAAAGGCATATTCAAAGAAGCATCTAGCTTCTATCTAGCAAGAATCAGTACACTACTTATAGAAATGGCAAGTATGTTTATCTTTGTAACAATTTTTCATTTTGATGCTAATATTATCAAGTTATTGAATCAAGGTATAGTTCTAGTATTAAATTATGTGTTTAGTAAATTATTTGTATTCAAGAAAACAAGTACCACTTCATCATGAAGTGGTACTTGTTGTGATGTTAAAAATGAAATTGACATTCTCGCATAAATTGTACAATATCAATGTATTCAATATTAAATTCATTACATACATTAGGAATCATAATACGTTTTTTTGAATTGATGTTAAGTTTTTCTTGAGTAACTATGATATAATTATTATTTTTAGCATGAGCAATAAGCCATGAATCAGCAATACTAGCAAATTCATCTTTAGCTGATTGATAGTAATTATCATTGTCAACGACAGATTGAATAATTAGAGAATACTCATCAATTAATTTTTGGTTGTTTGATTTTAATATTTCAAAACAATCAATATTATTATTTAGCCAATCCTTTAATTGATCGTTTCCTCTGTTTAATTCTTCTACAACTTCTTCTGTTAAACAAAATTCTTTGTTTGTAGCTTTATCTAATAATGTATTCCAAAAGCTTGGAAAATATCAATAGGATACATATTTTTGGAAGCCGTAATGAGTACGTTAGCATCAAGAATATATTTTCTAGGCATGACGAGTTTCCTCACTATATCTATAATCTTTAAGTTTATCATAAGATTTCATATCTTTAATTCCTAACAATCGGTATGCATCAGTATATCTTAATGTACCAGATTCACTTTGTGAAAATACAGCATCTGCAAAAGGAATACCAATTCTAGATATTTGTGTAGAATAAAAATTTCCACCAGATTTTTTATTTTTTATAACTGAATTAGTTCTACCACGAATTATATTGACAATACTATTATCAATAATATTGAGTTTATTTAATCTTATTGATAATGCATATGGACTAACATGTAAGATGTTAGAAAATTTATCAATTTGATTGATTATATCCTGATTATAATCCCAATTTCTTATTATGTAATCTTCAGGAATTAATAATACAGCAGTAATATTATTGATTTTTCTTTCATTATTAGTAATTGTATTTTCATTGTCAATAAGAATGTCATCATCAGAAAATAATAAATGTACAAATTCATGAATTAATGAAAAAATCATGCCAGTTTGAGAATCGTTTTTATTAATAAATATTAATGGTGCATAAGGATCATCTAATACAAAAGCACGAAATTCTTTAACTTGTAAAGATCTATTATTATTCTGCCCAACGACACCATTTTGCATTACGATGACACCTATGTCTTCGATATGTTTTTTTAAATACTTATAAGCATTATCATGATTTTTACAGTTCGTAAACCATTCATTGTTTATTTTTAAAAGTCTAAAAATAGAAGTGCAAATCTCATTAATTGAAGTATTTTCATTTATGTTATGTTTTAGATTAAGCGGTTCCCAACCTTGTTGTTTACGATAATCACTCATCCAATTCTTTTTGAAATCCATTAAAACTAATGTATCCTTTAAATCTTTGCTGAGTTGATTATTAATTTTATTATTTATAGTACGAAAATCCTTTTTTATGCCATCATATTTTGGAGGAGTTTGAAGAAAAAAATATCCAAATGGTATCTTTAGAAATTGACTAAATGCTTGTAATTGCTTAAAAGTTGGTTTTTCATCACCATCTATCCACTTATTTATTTTAGGAAATTTATTTTCGATGTAAGATAAAGAAATTTGTGATTCATCAATAGCCCATAAAAATATTTCTTTTTTGATATAAACTTTATTAGTCATTTTAAATCCTCCTTTCATGATTAATTTTAACATAAAATAATTGAAATGAAAACGTAATTAATCATGCAATCTTGTATCTTATATTAAAGTACTATCGATTTAATATTTGTACTTGTTAAAAACAGTGATATTAAAAATTTTAATAGCTAATATCAATAACCTAAAATATCACTACTTCATAATGAGGTGATGTTTTTTCATTTGTATAAATGATGCGCATGTATTTATCTAAATCATTCTTTTGAATGATTGCATTATAAAAATATATTTGCTGTAATATAATCAAGATAAGTGTGATTTGAAAAAATTTGGAAAATTTTCGTGTATATAAATAATAGAAGGGTTTGTTACAACCTAACAAAAGGAAATTATGAAATATACGCAAAAACAAATTGAGTATGTTATTGAAACACTTATGACTTCACCTTATTATTCATTGATAATAAATTATATGACACTTGGTCAACAAAAAGAGTATGCTGTTGATTATGCCAACAATGTTATTAAAAATATTCCATTATATTCTGATTCATTATTGAAGTAGATGATGAATATTGGTTGTGGTGATCCTATAACATTTTATATTGCAAAAACAATTATTGAGAATATCACAAATATTTCAGTTACTAGTCTTGTGAAATTAGATAAGAAAGTGGTAAGAAACAGTAATGAATCTAAGAGTACCATACTTGATAATCACTTTCTAGTTAATGATTATCTTAACATTGATATTGAAGGGCAAAGTGTGATTGATGATGCTCAATTGTTGGTTAAAAATATGTTTTATATTGTAGCTATATTCTTTAATTATAATCGCAAAGGTAAAAGTGATGCATCAAAATATCATTGGGTAAGATTAATCAAATAGTACGAGATAAAGGAATAAATCATTTAAGTAAAAAAGAAGCATTAAGTTATGTTATAAAAAATGCTCATTTTATGGATATTGATTCAGAAGTAAAAGAAAATATTGAAAAACTTAAGAGAAAGGAAAAGATAATAAAAGATACGGTAGATATGAGAGATGAATATTTAAGAAATGCATATGAACAGGTGTTAATCATGAAAGATTATATTGAGCGTTCAACAATTAGATTAGATGAAATATAAAAACAACGAAAAGATTATTATCAACGTGTACTTAAATAATTTAAAATAAATTATCGTGAAGATTCAGCATTTCTAGAAGTATAATATGTATTTATATTCGTGTTTGATTATGCTTTAGTTGCAAAATATTCATGACAAAAAATGTTGAAAATTATAAAATATACATGTAAAATAATGCTAAAAAATAAATAAAAACGGTTGAAAAATACATGTAAGTATGATAGTGTATATTTGAGGTGATATTATGTATAGAAAAATCATGAAATATTTAGAAATGTGGAAAAATAGTCCCTATCGTAAACCGCTTATTCTTCAAGGAGCAAGACAGGTTGGTAAAACTTATTCAATATTAGAGTTTGGTCGAACTCATTATGAAAATGTTGCATATTTTAATTTTGAAACTAATCCAGATCTTAACAGAACATTTGATGGCGATATAAGTCCTAATTATCTCATCCCTATCTTATCCCATATTGCTGGTACAACAATCATAAGAAAAAAAACCTTAATTGTTTTTGATGAAGTTCAACTATGTGAAAGAGCACTAACAAGTTTAAAATATTTTTGTGAGATGGATAATGATTATCATATTATTGTTGCAGGAAGTTTATTGGGCGTAGCAGTAAACAGAGCTACTTTCTCATTTCCGGTTGGTAAGGTTGAAAGAAAAACTATGTATCCAATGGATATGGAGGAATTTATGATAGCGAATGGTGAGGAAGATTTAGTTCAAAAAATTAAAGAGTCATTTGATACCAATACACCTTTACCTTATGCCCTCCATCAAGGAGCATTGCAATTATATAAACAATATCTCATAGTTGGTGGTATGCCTCAATGTGTCAGACAATTCATTGAAAATAAAGATTATATTTTGGTTCGTCACAATCAGGATGATATTCTTATGGATTATTTAGATGATATGAGTAAGTATAATAATCTTAACGAAATCAAAAAAACAAGATTAACATATGATAATATTACTGTACAATTGTCCAAAAAGAATACAAGATTTCAATACAAATTATTAAAAAAAGGAGCTCGTGCTTCGGAATTTGAAAATGCAATTGAATGGTTATGTTTATCAGGTATTGTTTCACAAGTATATCGCGTAGAGACTATTAAAAAACCTTTAGATAATTATAGAGATATTGATGATTTTAAAATATATATTTCTGATTTAGGACTGTTATGTGCTAAAAAAGGATTATTAGCAAATGATATATTATATATGGTAGATGATATTAATGATTTTAAAGGTGGTATGGTAGAAAACTATGTTAATCTTCAGTTAACTATCAATGAATATCGTACTTATTATTATCGTAGCAAAAGAGGCGCAGAAATAGACTTTATCATACAAAGAGGTAGTGATCTTATACCAATAGAAGTTAAGTCAGCCGATAATACTAAATCCAAAAGCTTAAATACATATATTGATAAATATCATCCTGCATACGCTATAAAAATATCTACAAAGAACTTTGGACTTAATGATAATAAAAAAATTGTTCCATTATATGCAACATTTTGTATATAAGATAATCAAAAGATGTAATTATTCATTGAAAATATATATTTTATGAATAATTACTTCATTTTATATTTCAATAAAAAATTATGCTAGACCATCTGATTCACTTGTCAAAAATATAAAAGCACAATTTGCTT
>JAJQFG010000122.1 GCA_021201315.1 Erysipelotrichaceae bacterium | reverse complement strand
CAACAGCATAGCTAATAAAAGATTTTATATCTCTAGTTAAATCAGCTTTTCTTACAGTTACATCTTTTTCTTCTACTTCAGGTGTTAATTCATCCTGTAGATCGTATATATCAATAAATATTCTGTTGAGTTCTTCTTCATTAGCTTTTAGTTGATAGAATCTATGATTACATTCTTTATTCCATAAGTCATAAGCTTCTTTAATGGTTGATGTATGGTTTTTAACTAATGGATGAGTAGTGAAATCCCATGAGTTTTCAAAAAAATCCCAATCTTTTTTAGATATTGATATATTATTTTTTACAATTATATCTATTTGACTTTTTTTTGAATCATCAATGATTATTGGTAACCTATCTATATCTCCGTTTTGTAATGATATAGTAGGATTAATTAATTTTACAATTGTATAGGTGATTATACTATTAAATAGTCCTAATAAATAGAAAAGTAGATTTGTATTATTATCTATTATTAATGGCCCTTTATTAGAATCAAATGTAAATCCTATAGGCGAATATCGAAATGAGTTTTTACCTGATGTAAGTGCAGTCCAAGTAATTCCCTCATGAAGGTATACATCATAGCCATTTAAGGCTCCACTTTTTTTAATATCTTTGCCATTGTCTTTAAACCATACAACATAATTATTGTTTCCATACCAACATCTATAATTACCACCTTTGTTATGTGGAATCCATGATTTGTCAATGGTTTTGATATCATTATATCCAAAGGCAATATCAATTTTTTTACTTCATACCATAGTTTCAAATATTTATCATTATTTCCTGTTTCTAAACCTCTTCTTGCTTTTGTATAATGTGAAAGATTATAGTGATCAAATGTTTTGAGTGTGTTTTTGCCTACCCAATATGCTATAGGACTACCTGGTATTTTATTAAAATTATAAGCTGATACTTGATTAAATTTATTTTCTTTATTCAAAAACATAATTTCCTTTTCATATTCAGATTTACCATCTAATAATCTAAAATACGTTCCATAATAGTGATTAGTAAATTGATTTGTTTGTATATATGTAGTTACTTGTACAACTTCTCCACCAATTTCATCAAAAGCTCTTGCTCCAAGATGTAACATATTTATGATAGTAGAGTTGTTTAAAATATTTGTTCTTAATTTTTCAAAGCTTGATAAAAACATCCATGATTGCATAGTAATCATGGCTTGAAAGCCATTCTGCTTTAACAATTCAGAACATTTTTCCATCATAATTGCAAACAAATCACTTTTTGAATTAGAATATCTTTTTTCTACATATTTCTTTTGAATAGGTGTAGGTGTCATATAAGGCGGGTTGGTTACTACTACATCATATTTAGTAATCAATACTCTTGCTTGAAGAACAAGCTGTTGTAGTACATCTACTAATTCAGCATTTTCAATAGCATCAACAATGTTTTCATATGAAGTATTTCTAATATCTTCTAGTGTTAATGCTAATTGATCCAATTCTTCTAAAGTAACATTAGGTTCAATAATACTTCCATATTCTTTAGCATTAATAAATGATGAATATAATCTTAAAGCAATGTCCTTTTGTTCACCACATTTACCAAATATATCAATTGATGATATTTTAGGACTTTCTTTGATTTCGCATAAATGTAGATTAATTGGAGAATTGAAAATTCTTCTATTATACTGCCTTGCTTTCATCATTAATGCAAAATAAGATAACTGATAAGCACGCTTATCAATATCCAAACCATAGATATTATTTTCCAATATAGTTTTAGTCGCATTTCTTTCACTGTAACCTTGTTCTAGATATATTTGCATAAAAACATCAAATGCATATACCAGAATGTGACCAGAACCCATACAAGGATCGATAAGTTTAATATCTTCAATATTAAGCATAGAATATTCTTTTCTTATTTCATTTAATTGTTGTTGAACAGATTCTTCCTGTTGTGCTTCATCAACATAATATCTCCATGAATCCTTAATATCACTAGGATGACCTTCATACCATAATCTACCTAATGAGTTTTCAACCATATACTTAACTATCCAATCAGGTGTAAACAATTGAGTAATAGCAGGTATATCATTTTTATTAGATTTAGTTTTCTTTAATTTTTCCATTGTTTCATCTTTTAATTCACTGTTGTAATATTGATAAAACCAACCAATAATTTCTACTTGTCCTTCCTGTTTAATATCAAAATTACTTTCTTCAATATCATGAACAAGCTTATAAACAACATCATCCTTATCATCAAAAGATATATTAAATAATAACTCTGTATAATCATCAGTCTTTTCAAATAATTCAGGTAAATATTCATTGAGTTTATTACATTCCTTAATAAATAAGAACTTAAATAACTCATTTGTATTATTTTGTTCCTTTAAATCATAAACATAGTTTAGTTCATCACTTGTAAAATCAATATCACTTTCATTAGGTGAACGCATAAGATCTGATTCTATTCTTGCATCCTCTATAGAGGATAATACTCTTTGTCTGGAAGGAAGATAATTATTGACTTCCATGAATCTAACAGCAATCAATCTATTGAACCATGTATAGGCAACTTCTTCTATAACTTGATCAAAGCTTTTATCGTTAATCTCTTTGATAAGAGAATTTCTTTGTTTAATTTGATTTATGTCTAATGTTGTCTCTACGCCATAACAGTTATAGATTTCAAAATCATCACTAGATGATACTGGTGATTCTATTGCATCTTCTGTTATTCCTATTGTTTTGCATTTATCTTTTGTTGATTCAATAAGTTTTCTTCTTGAATATGTTGAGAAATTCTTAATTGCTGTTTTGTTCATGAATTATTTTTCCTTTCCATTTTATTTAATCTTGATTATAACTTGTTTTCCACTGTTGATCTCTTTTAAAAGTTTACGTTTAATAGCTTGAAGATTTCTATCAATATCGTCTTCATTTTCAATAAGCTTATCAGCATTATTAAACAATTCATTGACATTAATAGTTGTAATCGGTTTGATAACTGTTTTTGATGTTTCAGTAGGGTCATCTCCATGATTATCATCATTATGATTTTCAGTAGTAGCTAATTCTTTTTTTTATCTGTTATTTGCTGTGATAACTTATTTTTCACAAAGTTTGCTTCTGTAAGAGCATAATGAGGATCAGCTAAAGTTTTAGATTGAAGAATGGTATTTCTAAAACCAGTAAAAGTTGTACTTATTCTTGAAACAAATATTTGTCTTAATTGAGCATTTTCACCCAATTCATCCTTAACATCCTGTTCTATTTCATCTAATTGATTTAATACACTTTTCTTTTCATTTTCAACCAATAATCTAAATCTTGAATTAAAGTTATCTATTAAAGTAGGTAAAGAAGGAATCTTATCATAAGGATTCTTATTATCAATAACTGTTTTAATCTGTTTTAGATTATTTAAAGCTAATTCGTCATCTAAATATGTTTCACTGCTGTTAGCTAAATCAATGCAGGCTAAAGCATTGTAGAATATTTTAGATTGATTACCTTTAAAGAAATTATTAACAGGATCAAAATCATCCAAAGCATCTAAAATATCATCATAGTTATCATTGATGTATTCATAAAAATCAATTGGTTCTTTTTTATTCTTTACTTTTGTTAATATATCTACAAGATCATCTGTATATTGCTTACCTGGTAATCTTGATTCATTATCGTATCTTCTTTGAAGATCTTTTAATTCATTGATCTTAGTATTAATGATTTCCTTACATTTATCCATCAATGCATCACTATCTTCAATACCACGATATGAAGAATCTAGATCCTTGCATAAATCATTAACATTCTTGATATATCTTGTTGAAATCTGTTTCTTGATAGATACGATAAGCTTATCAGCTCTACGTGTTGTTGTAACTGTAGAAATAATCTTATTAGGATTCATATAGGATTCTTGAATGAGTTCACCATCTATCTTAAGATCTATCTTCTTATCCTTGAATAGCTTCAATGTCAACCAATGAATATCATCATAAATATATCCATAAGGATTTTTAGTGAAATAATCAAGAATAGTTTTATAGTTGACATTTTCAGCTCTTGCATTACGTCCTTCAACAAAACGATAAACTTCATCCAAAGCTAACTGATTGTCATTGTTTTCCATACCTTCAAAATGAATATCCTTGGATTCGGTAAATATCTTTAAAAAATCACTTTGAGTAGGAGCTGTTTCCATATATGTAAGCTTATTATAAGTATTATCAACGAGTCTACCTAAGGCATCATTGATTCTATCAGTAACATTTTTACTAGCTATTTGAATATTATTACCATGAACAAAGACATCAGCATCCTTTAAGCCCTGTTCAATAGATATTCTGATTCTTTCCTTTGATTTATTTAGTTCTTCCTGTTTAGCACTCTTAAGCATGACAAAGACAGATTCTTTATTGCTTG